>DBGBEC010000283.1:0-1562 GCA_048477415.1 Candidatus Limivicinus sp.
TCAACTTTGTGGACTGGGACAACAAGATGATAAACGCCAGAAAGACCCACCAGATCGCCAGGAAATACGGCAAGCCCATTGTCGTTATGCAGCCCTGCAAGGGCGGGACGCTGCTGGAAAATCTGCCGGAGGAGGCGCTGAAGCTCATGCGGGATCACGCGCCGGACGCGTCGGTGGTCTCCTGGGCGCTCCGCTTCGCGGCGAGCCAGGAGGGCGTGCGGGTGGTGCTCAGCAGCTACCCGGAGCTGAAAATGCTTGAGGAAAACATAGCCGTCATGGAGAATTTCAAGCCCCTTGACGAAGAGGAGTATAAGATCCTCGAAAAGGTCAGCCAGATCATAAGGGATAATACCGCCATTGCGTGCAGCGGCTGCAAATACTGTATCCTTGAGTGTCCAAAGCATATCCCGATAGACGAATATTTCGCCCTCTATAACGACGCGGTGCGCAACGCGAAGAGCACCTATGACAGCCCCTTCCAGTCCAGCGCGGATATTTATTACATGAACATATCCATGAACCACGGCCGGGCCAGCGACTGTATTAAATGCCGCCGCTGTGAAAAAGCCTGCCCCCAGGGGATAAAGATCACCGAGCAGCTTAAAAAAGTGGCCGAAAGGTTCGATAATTTCGACCTGAACAGCGCTCTGAAGCCAAAAGACGGGGGGGACGAGCAATGAGCCCCGTTACAGAACGCAGTGAAGTGTCCGGCTGGGACCGGATAATGCAGACCTTTGAGGAGCTGGGCTTCGGCAGGCAGGATTTCGGCCCCGAATTCATGGAAAAATACGCCGGTTTTCATTGGCTGCTTATGCCTCATCCCGTGGCGGTACAGCGTTTCTATGCCATACCGCCCCAGGCAGAGCTTTTGAGCAAGCCCTGGGACAGCTGGTATTTTATCAATGGCAAGGCACAGCACCATGTCCACTACGCGCGTCAGCACGACGGCTGCTGGGAGCCGTGGATACAGCCCGAGCCGGCTCCCGAATGCCCCGAGGAACTTGTTGGGATCCAGTGGTTTTGGTATAACGAAGACCGCGTGACCCCGTCAATGTTGATAAAAGAATAAAGAGAGGAAAAAACATGGAAGCAAACAACGCCCTTAAGGCAAACAAACGCTATCCCTGGCTAATATGCTTTTTGCTTGCCCTTAGCTCCTACGCCTCGATCGGCACAGTTTCAACTTCGTTTTCCAACAATCTGCCCTATCTGATGGAGGAGATAGGCCTGACAAACACTCAAAGCTCCATGCTGCTCACGATAAAGACGGCGGCCCAGGTGGTGACAATGGTCCTCTGCATACCCATCCTGCAAAAGGTATCCTCCAGGATAATGATAAGCCTTGGCCTTGCCGTCACCGCGGTCGGCTGCTTTATATTCACTGTGGCCGACAGCTATATGACCTGCTGCGTCGCGGTCTTCCTGCTGGGCGTGAGCTATGGCTGGTCGGGAATGACCACTTTGGGCACGGTGGCGAGAAACTGGTTTTATAAGCACAGGGCCCTGGCTCTCGGTATCCTCACCGCATCCACCGGCGTGGCCGGGACCATCAACCCCCAGGT
>DBGBEC010000284.1:0-7199 GCA_048477415.1 Candidatus Limivicinus sp.
ACGCATAGACGCAGAGCCGATAACCCGTTAGCCTTGTGCTGCGGATTATCGGCTCTTTTTGCTTTTTAGGTAAACACCCCAAACACAAAACCGTTGCTCTACAACGATCTTGCGATTTGAGATGTCGAGGCGGTTTGAAAATCATATTTCAAGCCGCCGTTTTCCTTTTTGAAAAATTGGAATACGGGGGGCGTGATTTCTGCGCCCATTTTGAGGACACGGCGGCACCGGGAGGTATCGGCGTGTTCCTTTTGTTTTTTCACACTACCCATGATCTTCACCTGCTAAAAAAAGCGTAGTTCCTCCTCCGTGGCAGTCCGGGCATGGATGCGAAATATGTCATTACATTAGTGAATATGTTGTTTCGTGCGCCCGCATAGCGTCATACTGTGCGGGCGTTTTTATATATTCTTACCTTGGGACAAGTTGTCCCAAAGCTGGCAGCCCCGGCTGCCGATCCCCGCCAGCCCCTTTCTACATATCCCCCTGCTGTTGGGCGGCGGGCAGGGTGAACTCGGCATGGAAGCTGTCTTCGCCCCGCTCGGTCCTGAAGGAGCCGCCCATGTGCTCCATTATCTTCCGGCAGGTGCGGATACCGATCTTGGTGCTCTCCACCCGGTCCATGGAGCGGGCGGTATAGTTTGACACGCGCACCGAGAGGAAACCGTCTTCAAGCCCTGTCTCAACGGTGACGGGCCTGTCCCTGTCGGCGTATTTCTTCAGGTTCGAGACTAAGTTGTCCACCACCCGCTTCAGATACATCGGGTCTGTGGTGACAGTACAGTCGAACTCCGGGCTGTTGTGCTCCACGGTGAAGCCCGCGTCGCTCAGGTCAAACTCCGCCTCGCCCAAAAGCTGCTCCAGCAGCAGGCGGCCCTCGTAGGGCTCCATCTCCATCTCCAACTCTGCCCGGCCGAAGACCAGGAAATACTTGAAAAGCTCGTCCGTCAGGTCCTTCAGCTCCATGGCCTTGTCATAGGCGGAGGCGCTGAACTGGCGGCAGCGGGCCGCGTCCTGAAATCCGCTCTCGTTCAGAAGGCCGAGATAGCCGATAAGAGTGGTCATGGGAGTGCGGATATCGTGGGAGATGGCGGTTATAAGCTCGCTGTTGGCCTCCCAGGCCCGGCGCTCGTTGCCCATGCGCTCTATGACAGAGCTGCGCATGCGGTCCACCTCCTGGGCGAGCATCGACAGCTCGTCCGCCCCCCTCACGGTGATGGGCCGCTCCAGATCCCCGGCCCCTATCTCCAGCGCCTCCCTCGACAGGAGGATTATCCTGAGACTCAGCCGCCGTACATACAGCAGCATGACCAGGGTGAAGGCGATGCTGGCCGCTATTATGGCGATAAAGCGGTTGAGCAGATATTCCCGGTCCTGGGTGTAGTCCCCGATGGCTATCTGATACACCCCGTCGGCAAAGCGCATGGGGTAGAGCTTGCTGTACAGCGCCGTATGGGGGACCCTTTCGACAAAGTTCGACCCCGGGAGCTGGGCCTTGCCCCCCTCCACGCTCATGCTCAGGTCAGAGCCCTTGTATACAAGGATGGTTATGTACTCGTTGTCCTGGGTCCAGCGGGCGATGGCGGCGGAATCGTCGCCCCGGACCTTGTTGGTGGTGATATAGCTGCTGAGATTGGCGTATATCTCCGCCTTTCGGGCGGAGGAATTCTCTTTGCTCATGTATATCTTATCAACGGCCAGGTTCCCGGCGGTGTTTATGATGAAGTACGCCGCGGCCGCCACAAGGGCGGCGGCCAATATGATGTACAGCATTTTCGCGTTCAGCGAACGGAACATGCCCTGCCGCTCAGTCAATCTGATAACCCCTTCCCCAGACGGTGCGGATTATTTTCGGATTCGAGGGGTTTTCCTCTATCTTCCGGCGCAGGTTCAGGACGTGGACCATCACGGTGTTGCCCGAGCCGGGGAGGAATTTCTCTTTCCAGACGGATTCGTACAGCTCCGCCGCCGTGACCGTGCCGCCCCGGTGCTTGAGCAGGTGCTCCAGGATGGCGTATTCCGTGTCTGTCAGGGGCAGGACGTTCCCAAAGCTCTTCACCTGGTGGCTGCCGAAATCCACCTCCAGATTCTCTATGGCGAGGGCCGCCTCGGGCTTGCCCCTGTACTCCCGGTAGCGGCGGAGAAGGGAGCTGACCTTTGCCAGCAGCTCCGCCTGGGAAAAGGGCTTGGACAGGAAATCATCCCCCCCGCTCTGATAGGCGGAGAGCCTGTCGCTCTCGGCGGATTTGGCCGTAAGGAAGAGGACCGGCGCGTTTGAAAACTCCCTTATCCGGGCGCAGGTCTCGAGCCCGGAGATACCGGGCATCATAACGTCGAGCACGATAAGGTCCGTCTCCGGGTGCTCTTTTATATATTCCACCGCCGCCGCCCCGTCGCCGGCCTGGGCAACGCTGTAGCTGTCCTTCAGCAGGAGATTGAGAACTTTTCTTATATCAGGATCGTCATCTACGATGAGAATGCGGGAAAGAACCGGCATACGATCACCTCCAGGCCTATTGTATCACAAAAATCCTTTCGCACAACAACATTTAAGAAAGATTAAGAGACATTGGCGGACTGGTGTGGTACAATGCCATTGTTCCCGAACAGATCTCCGCCTGTAGGGAGCGCCGCGGCCGGGCCGGGCGCCCGGGCGGGGGACGATATAAGGGAGCCGCGCTTTGAGCAGAATATTTGCTGTGCCCGCACAGTAAAAAACTTTTTTTCAGGAGGACGAAATGAAGATAAGAGCAAAAGCACTGCTCTCCCTGATCCTGGCCCTTGTTATGGTGCTGGGCCTTGCCGCCTGCGGCAAGGGGGGGGAGGACGGCGGCAAGACCGACGACGGCAAGGAACAGGACACGCCCGAGTTTGTCTATACCGCAGAGTATAAAAAGCTGAGCCAGAACGACAACACCCGTGGCATGACGCCCAGGGTCTATACCAGCGAGGGCTTCTATGCCGAGACCACCGAGAAGGTGGGGGAGAACATCCCCGAGGGCGTGACCCCCGAGTATGAGGGCCAGTACGACGTGTACGAGAACCGCCTCTATTTCGTCAGCTACGAGGGCGACATGAAGCGGCTGGAGAACTACGCCCCCATAGCCGCGGGCGAGGCCGGGGACAGGAAGGACTATAACTCCGGCAGCTACATCCAGGGCATGGTCATGAACGGCGATGGAAAGCTCATCACCATCGAAAATGTGAACGAGAACTGGAACGAGGCCCCCGAGGGCGTGACCCAGGACGACCCCACATACTGGGACTATTACAAGTACGAGAGCGCCTATTATATCCGCACCCTGGACACCGACGGCAGCGAGATAAGCCGCGGCCAGATAGATGTGGGCCCGGAGGACTATATCAGCGCCTATAGAATGATAGCCGACGACGCGGGCAACGCCCTGGTAACAAAGGACACCAGCATCGTGGCCATCGCTCCCGATGGCAGCACCGCCTACACCATAGACTGCGGCGAATATGTGGACAGCCTGCTCACCCTGAAGGATGGACGTCCCGCCGCCACCTACTGGGGCGAGTCGGGCATGCAGCTCTCTGTGGTCGACGCCGCGAGCAAGAGCCTGGGCGAGAAGATAGACATGCCCTATAACGCCTATAACCTTATCTCCGGCGGCGGAGACTACGACTTTTACTATACCAGCGGCATAAACCTCTATGGCTACAGCGTGGAGACCCAGCAGAGCGAGAAGCTGCTCAACTGGATAAGCTGCGATGTGAACAGCGACAATCTCAGCGGAATATCCGTCCTTGAAGACGGCCGGGTCCTCGGCGTATCCACAAGCTGGGACAAAGAGAGCGGCGTGTCTGACGCGGAACTCGTGCTGCTGAGCAAGGTGCCCTATGAGTCCGTGCCCCACAAGGAGGTGCTGACCATGGCGGTGATGTACCTGGACTATGAGCTGAGAAACTCCGTCATAGACTTCAACCGTTCCAACGACAAGTACCGGGTGGAGATAACCGACTATTCCGAGTATAACACCGAGGAGGACTACAGCGCCGGCACCACCAAGCTGAACACCGAGATAATGGCCGGCAACATGCCCGACATCCTCTCTCTGGCAAACCTCAGCTATGAAAAGATCGCCTCCAAGGGCTTGTTGGAGGACCTGTACCCCTTCATCGACGCCGACAAGGAGCTGAACCGGGAGGACTTCTTCCCCAACGTGATGAGCGCTCTGGAGGTGGATGGAAAGCTTTACCAGGCGGTCCCAAGCTTCAGTCTTCATGCTGTGGTGGGCTCCAGCGACGTTGTGGGCGATACCCCGGGCTGGACCTATGAAGAGTTTGACCAGGCCCTGGCCTCCATGCCCGAGGGCTGCCAGGCCTTTGACGTGTATACCACCAAGGATGGCATACTCAGCACCTGCCTTGCCCTGGATATAAACGACTTTGTGGACTGGAGCAGCGGCGAGTGCAGCTTTGAAAGCCAGCAGTTCATCGACCTTTTGAACTTCGCGAACAAATTCCCCGCGGAATTTGACTATGAAAACTATGACTGGAGCACCGCCGAGAGCACAGAGAGCCTTATCGCCCAGGGCAAGCAGATGCTTCTCGCGGCCTATATCTCCCAGTTCAACGACATCCAGTATTACGACTATTACTTCAAGGACGCCACCTATATCGGCTATCCCACCGCGAACGGCGTGGGCAACATGCTCAATGTCAACGGCGGCCTTGCCATAAGCAGCAAGTGCGCCAACAAGGAGGCCGCCTGGGAGTTCGTGCGCACCGTCCTCACCGAGGACTATCAGAAGGAGTTGTATGCCCTGCCCACGAACCTGAACGCCTATAACAGCTTGCTCGAGGACGCCATGACCCCCGAGTATCAGAAGGACGCCGAGGGCAACATCCTTCTGGACGAAAACGGGGAGAAGATACAGGTGAGCATGGGCGGCATGGGCACCGCCACCGGCGAGGTCATCGAGTTCTATGCCCTCACCCAGGAGGAGGCGGACAAGCTTTGGGACGTGATAACCAGCACCACAAAGCTCTACACCAGCGATGAAGAGATCTACAAGATCGTGACCGAGCAGGCCCAGGCCTTCTTCGCCGGCCAGAAATCCGCCGAGGAGGTGGCAAAGCTCATCCAGAGCAAGGCCAACATCTTCGTAAACGAGCAGCGCTGACATTTTTCCCCCGCAGATATAAGCCCCACATGGGGCTTATATCTGCGGCGCGCGCCGCGAAGCCGCAAAAAGACCGCCGCGGGAATTCGCAAGCGAAGCTCCGGCTTCGTTTGCGAATTTTCACGGTCTGCCCCCGAAAATACCCGGGGGACGATGAAAATATTGCACATATACCCAAAATATAGTATAATGCCTCCGTAGGCGCACACAATATTTTACGAAACGGTAACGAATATGAAAAAGCGTTTGAATTTAAGCGATCGGGCCAGGGACTTTGGGAAAAGTCTCTGCTTTCTGTCGCCCAGCCTTATCGGCGTGGCGGTCTTCTTCATCCTCCCCTTCGGCGTGGTGGTGTACTACTCGCTCATCGACGGGGTAGGCTCCAGAAATTTTGTGTTTCTGGAAAATTTTGTAAAATTGTTTCAGAACTCCGCCTTCCTGCTGGCGGCGAAAAACACCCTGACCTTTTCTCTCATGGCGGTGCCCCTGGCGGTGGTGCTGTCCATGGGCCTGGCCCTCATGCTTGAGTGCCGTATCCCGCTCAAATCCCAGTTCAGGACCTTTTTCCTGAGCCCAATGATGGTGCCTGTGGCCTCGGTGGTGCTCATATGGCAGGTGCTCTTCAACTTCAACGGCAGCATAAACGAGTTTCTGCTCCTCTTCGGGGCGGACAAGGTAGACTGGCTGCAAACCGATTCCAGCATGATAGTGGTGCTGATCCTGTTCCTGTGGAAGAACCTGGGCTATTTCATGATCCTTTTCATGGCGGGCCTTGCCAACATCCCAAAGGAGCTGCTGGAGGTGGCGGACGTGGAAGGCGCCTCTGAGAGCTACAAGTTCTTCGCCATAAAGCTCCGCTATCTCTCGCCCACGGTGCTTTTTGTCACTATCCTCTCCCTTATAAACTCCTTCAAGGTCTTCAGGGAGGTCTATCTTCTCACCGGGGACTACCCCTATGAGAGCCTTTATATGCTTCAGCATTTCATGAACAACACCTTCAAATCCCTGGATTATCAGAAGCTCTCCGCAGCGGCGGTGGTGATGGCCATTGTGATGGTGCTTATAATCGCCCTGCTCTTCAAGGCGGAGGACTGGTTCGGAAAGGACGTGGAGGGATGAAAAAGAAACGCTATTTCGGCCGGGCGGCCATGTTCCTGCTCTGCGCCTTCTTCGCCCTGGCCTTCCTGCTGCCCACAGTGCTCACGATAACGAACTCCTTCATGTCCGAGGCGGAGATAAACTCGAACTACGGCATGATCTTTTCCACCACTACCGGGGGCTATGTGTCCAAGACCGTCAATCTTAAGTTCATCCCGGATAAGGTCACGCTCTCCCAGTATGTGACCGGGCTTATAAAATCCCCGGAATATCTGCTGAAGTTCTGGAACAGCGTGATACTGGTGGTGCCCATCGTCGTTTTCCAGGTGGCCGTGGCCTCAGTAGCGGCCTACAGCTTTACAAGGTGGCGGGGCAAGATAAGAAGCGGGATATTCTTCTTCTATGTGATCCTTATGCTCATGCCCTACCAGGTCACTCTGGTGCCGAACTATCTTGTGAGCGAGTGGCTGGGCATAATAAATACCAGGTGGTCCATCATCCTGCCGGGTATCTTCGCCCCCTTTTCAGTCTTCCTGCTGACGAAGTTCATGCGGCGTATCCCCTATTCCCTGATAGAGGCCGCCAAGGTAGACGGAGCGGGGGAGTGGCAGATATTCACCAGGATATGCCTGCCCCAGTGCCGCTCGGCCCTGTATTCCATCGCGATCCTTGTCTTCATAGACTACTGGAACATGGTGGAGCAGCCACTTATCCTCCTTCAGGACGCTGATTCCCAGCCCCTGTCGGTGTTCCTCTCCTCCATAAACGCGGGGGAGATCGGCCTGGCCTTCGCCATGGCCACAGTGTACATGATACCCTCGCTGCTGCTGTTCCTCCACGGTGAGGAATATCTGGTGGAAGGAATCGCCAATTCCGGCAGCGTCAAAGGCTAAGAAGGGAGAAAAGCAATGGATTTCAAACCAAAAAACAGAGAGTGGGTCAAAAACGCGGTGA
>DBGBEC010000285.1:0-4342 GCA_048477415.1 Candidatus Limivicinus sp.
GGTGGGGCTGCCTCCGCAGGCCGCGAGGCAGAGCAGGCTCATAGCAAGGCTGAGCAGAATGGCGATGATCTTTTTCATGGTTCCTCCTTTTGATCTACATTGTTGTTTATTTCCCGCCCGCGTCACAGGCCGGACTTTTCCTTATCAAGCAGGGCTTTCGCCCGGGTCTTTATATTCTCCGGCTCCAGGCCGAAGGCCATGAACAGGTCCTCCGGCTTTCCGGACCTGCCGAATACATCCTCTATGCCCAGGCGCGCGAAGCCGCGGCCGGGCAGGCCCGCTATGCACTCCGCCGCCGCGCTGCCCAGGCCCCCTATCACCGAATGCTCCTCCACGGTGAGGATGGGCATCTCCCGGTGAAAGCGCCTTGTGAGCTCCCGGTCAAAGGGCTTGAGACTGCTGTGGTTTATGACGGCGGCGCTTATCCCCTCTTTCTCAAGGAGCCGGGCCGCCTTCAGGCATTCCTCCACCATGAGACCCGTGGCCATAAGGCAGATGTGGCTTCCGGGGCGCATAAGGCTGGCCTTGCCCGGGGTGAAGGGGCTGTCCTCCCGGGTGATGATGTTTCTGGGGGGCCGGGCTATGCGGAGATATACCGGGCCCTGTATCTCCGCCGCCGCCCGCAGGGCTTTTTTAAGCTCCAGCCCATCGCAGGGGACGAAGATGCGCATATTCGGCAGGCTCCGCATAAGGGCGATGTCCTCCACGCTCTGGTGGCTGCCCCCGTCCTCGCCGGTGCTTATGCCGGCGTGACACAGGCCAAATTTCACGTTGGCGTTCACATAGCACACGGAATTTCGTATCTGCTCGAAGGCCCTGCCCGCGCCGAAAACGGCAAAGGTGCTCACAAAGGGGAGCAGCCCGCTGTGGGCCATGCCCGCCGCGTGACAGACCATGTTCGCCTCGGCAATGCCAAAATCGAAAAAGCGCTGGGGATAGGCGGCTTTGAAGATATCGGTCATGGTGGCGTGGGCCAGGTCCGCGTCCAGGACCACCAGGTCCTCCCGCAGGGCCCCCAGCTCCTTAAGGCCCTCGCCATAGGCCTGCCTCTGGGATATCATGGTCTCACCTCCCCAAGCTCTCTCATGGCGGCCTCGTAGGAGGCCCGGTCAATGGGTCTGCCGTGCCAGCCGGCCTGGCCCTCCATGAAGGACAGGCCCTTGCCCTTCACTGTGCGGCAGCGGATGAATTTGGGTCTGCCTGCCGCTGGGGCCGCGAGCGCGGCGGACACCGCCTCCACATCGTGGCCGTCCACATCGAAGCAGTTGAAGCCGAAGCTCTCGTATTTTCGACAAATATCACCAAGCGACATGACAGAGTCGATCTCTCCGTCTATCTGGAGGCCGTTATTGTCCAGGATCACGGTGAGATTATCCAGCCCGTAATGGCTTGCGGCCATGGCCGCCTCCCATACCAGGCCCTCCTGGCTCTCTCCGTCCCCGGTCACGGCGTATACCTTATAGTCCCGGCCCAGGCGCTTTGCCGCCAGGGCCATGCCTCCCGCCACGGCCACGCCCTGGCCCAGAGAGCCGCTGTTGCTGTCGATCCCGGGGGTCTTCAGCATGTCTGGGTGGCCCTGAAGGTGGGAGTCTATCTGCCGCAGCCGCCACAGGTCCGACCTGGGGAAGAAGCCCAGGTCAGCCAAAATGGCGTATTGAGTGGGGCAGGCGTGGCCCTTCGACAGGATGATCCTGTCCCGCTCCGGCCAGAGGGGCTCCTCCGCCTTTATCCGGGCGCTTTTGTAATACAGGGCCATCATCAGCTCCACGCAGGATAGGGAGCCCCCCGGATGTCCGCATTGGGCCAGATACAGCATACGGATGACGTCCCTTCGCAGGGCCCGGGCCTTCTCTGCATAGTCCATGCTTTCGCACCGTCCTTTCGCCGCTCTGGGCAGGCTTGTCAGCCCAGGGCCTTTGAGATATATGAGATAAGCTCCCGGCACAGGGGCGGGATATATCTTCGCTTTTTTATCAGGAAGCCCACCTGGAAGCCCAGAGGCTCGCTGAAGGGTCTGAGCACAAGGGCCTCGTACTTGTCGAGCCTGTCTGCCTTTGGGTCCATGTTCATGAAGCCTATGCCGCAGCCTGTCAGCGCCATCTCCAGCATGCCCAGTATCTGGGAGTGCTCCGAGACCACCCGGGGCGCTATCCCCTTTTCGCTGAAGGCCCGGTCCAGCACCTGGCCCATCACCCCCGGCGAGGAGAGCATGGAGAGGGGCTCCCCCCTCAGCAGCTCCACGGGTATGCTGTCCAGCTTCGCCAGAGGGTGCTCACGGTGGAGGATCAGCTTTATCTCCCTCCGGCACACGGGCACAGTCTCCAGCTCAGCCGGTAGCTGCTCCTCCGGCAGGCCGTTCAGGGCCAGGTCCAGCTCCTCATCCAAAAGCTTTCTTATCTGGCCGTGGGCGCTGTCCTCGTCCAGGAGGATGTTCAGCTCCGGGTGCTTTTTGAGAAAGCCCCGGTATATAAGGGGGAAAATGTCCGGGCTCATTATAGAGGCTATGCCCAGGCGCAGGGTGCAGGCCCCGCTCCGGCTAAGCTCGCCGGCCTGAGACAGCAGATCCCTGTAGCTGCTCAGCAAAGCCTTTACCTGGCCCATAAGAGCCTCGCCCTGGGGAGTGAATCTGATGGTACGGGGCCCCCGGTCTATGAGGGTGAGCCCTAACTCCTCCTCCATGGCCCTGACGGCGGTGGATATGGTGGGCTGGGATACAAAAAGGGCCTTGCTGGCCTTTGTAAAGCTCTTGTTGCGGTACACGCTCTCAAGATATATAAGCTGTCTGAGCTCTATCATGGCGGTATCTCCTTTTAAGCGCCCCGCTTTTTCCGGTTTCAGACTACCACAGGGAGCGTATTGAATACAACATAATTGTGCGTTCTTAATTATACATATATTTTATGGATATATAGTCGAAATTTATATGTCCGCCATAATTTATAAGATCTGCGTATCGTGGGGAAAGCTGTCGGGCCCCTGCACAGCAGAAAAACAGAGCCGGACGCCCGAAAGGGGCGTTCTGGCTCTGTTTTTGATCGTTCTTTTGTTCAGGCTTTATTTTTTGGGGCAGAGGACTTCTTTTCCGCCCATGTAGGGGCGCAGGGGGGCGGGTATGGTCACGCTGCCGTCGGCCTGGAGGTGGTTTTCCAGAAAGGCGATCAGCATTCTGGGCGGGGCCACCACGGTGTTGTTCAGGGTATGGGGCAGATAGCTTCTGCCGTCCTGGCCCTTCACCCGCATTTTAAGCCGCCGGGCCTGGGCGTCGCCCAGGTTGGAGCAGGAGCAGACCTCGAAATATTTCTGCTGCCGGGGGGACCAGGCCTCGATGTCGCAGCTTTTCACCTTCAGGTCCGCCAGGTCGCCGGAGCAGCATTCAAGCTGGCGCACGGGGATCTCCAGGCTTCTGAAGAGCTCCACGGAATAGCGCCACATCTTCTCGTACCAGGCCATGGAGTCCTCGGGGCGGCAGACCACTATCATCTCCTGCTTTTCAAACTGGTGTATGCGGTACACTCCCCTCTCCTCGATGCCGTGGGCGCCCTTCTCCTTGCGGAAGCAGGGGGAATAGCTGGTAAGGGTCTGTGGCAGGCTCTCCTCGGGGATGATCTGGTCGATGAATTTGCCGATCATGGAGTGCTCGGAGGTACCGATGAGATACAGGTCTTCCCCTTCTATCTTATACATCATGGCGTCCATGTCCGTCTGGCTCATCACACCCTCCACCACGTTGCCGTGGATCATGAAGGGGGGGATACAGTAGGTAAAGCCCTTGTCTATCATGAAATCCCGGGCATAGGCCAGGACGGCGGAGTGGAGGCGGGCAATGTCGCCCATGAGATAATAGAAGCCGTTGCCCGAGACCCTGCCAGCGGCGTCCATGTCCACGCCGCCGAAGCTCTCCATTATCTCCGTGTGATAGGGGATGTCAAACTCCGGGACCCGGGCCTCGCCAAAGCGCTCCACCTCCACGTTGGCGCTGTCATCCGGACCGATGGGAACAGAGGGGTCAATGATGTTGGGAATGCTCAGCATGATGGAGCGTATCTCCCGGGCGCAGTCCTCCTCCAGCTTTTCAAGCTCCTTGAGGCGCTCGGCGTTTTTCTGGACCTGGGCCTTCACCTGCTCCGCCTCCTGGAGCTTGGAGGGGTCTTTTTTTGCCTGGCCCATGAGCATGCCTATCTGCTTTGAAAGGCTGTTCCGGCTGGCGCGAAGCTCGCTGGCCTCGGTTATGGCGGCCCGGTTCTGCTGGTCCAGCTCCAGTACCTTGTCCACCAGGGGCAGCTTCTGCTCCTGGAACTTTCTCTTTATATTTTCCCTGACTATATCGGGATTTTCCCTGACA
>DBGBEC010000286.1:0-2866 GCA_048477415.1 Candidatus Limivicinus sp.
TGCATGGGGAGAGTGCAGAGAGGGGACGGGAGTCCCCTTTCTGCGTTCGATATATGCTTATTCAGGAGTATTTTTGAATACTCCTGAATAAGTTTTCAAGGCGTCGGACTTTGTCGACGTCTTGAAAGCTGCTGTAAAACGCGGTCTCGCGTTTTACAGCAGCTTTATTTTCCGGGTATACTCAGCCGGAGGCGCGGGATGTTCAGCGGGTCAGCGCTGTTCGATCCCTCCCCGACTAACGCAGGACGGGATTTCCGCAGCCTGTGCAGAAGTTCGCGCCGGGGACGAGCCTTTTTCCACATAAACGGCAGAAGTTGGGAGCCGACGTCACGGCGGCCGCCTCCACGGTCCTTGACGGAGCGGCAGCCTCTGCGTCCAGACCGGCAGAGGGGAGCGGCTCCTCGGTGAAAGCGGGCTCCTCCGCAGACTGGGCGGAATTGGGAAGCTCAGCCTCACGGGCAGGGGCTGCGGCAGGGGCGGGAGCGCTGAGCCCCGGCTCATGGACGGAGCCCTCAGGAGAATGGCCGGGGGTGGGGACAGCGTCTCTGACCGCCGGGCCTGTGCCGTCGTCCAGGTCCCAGCCATTTTGCCAGCGAAGCCTCAAGGCGTCTTTCTCCTCGCCGCTCAGCGTCCGCCAGTCAGAAAGGCTAAGCCCGGTTTTTAAAAGGCTGCCGCCGCATTTGGGGCAGGGCTTGGCTGCGGGGGAAAGGTCGCTGCCGGTGTAGAGACAATCCCGGCAGAAGCATATCTCCCTTTGCCCGTCCTCTGCCCCGGGCTGCCTGCGAGCGGCGGAAAGGCTGCTTATCCGGTCAAGGCTTTTGCAGCTGGGGCACTGCTTGTACCAGGCGCTTATGTAGCTTCCGCAGTAGGTGCAGATAAAGCCGTACCCATTACGGTTCAGGCCCAGCTCCTCAATGCGCAGCGTGTCATCCACAGACTCGTAATCGCTTTCTTTTTTCATGCAGACAGCAATGATCAGAAAGAGCACACCGGGCCCCGCCGGCGGATAGACAGTACCGTCAAATGGGAAGCTGAACCAGATAACAGCGCATATTATGCTCACAATAGACCAGCCGGCCATTGCAAGCGCATATACAGGCCGCCTTTTTTTCCAGGCGATGATGGCGCTTATGATCCCTAACATAAAATGACCTCCCATTTTTATTTTATACCGCTCCCTAAACAGCTCCGAAAGCGACATTTTATCCTCAGTTTAACATCAATACCAATAAAATGGAAGAGTTTATCCATGATTTATCCGCGGCTTCGGGCTGAAAGCGAAATTTTTCTCCATCGGCGCCGGCTCTTTGATACGCTTTTTCACGCCCGGCGGGCATACGAAAAGAATGATCGAGCTGAGACTTAATGATATAACAAAGCTTTGCCGGCCTTGTTTTCTGCGGCTCATCAGCTCTGTTTAGCTGTCACAAACGCAAGAAGCCCCCGGCAGCCTTCCGAGACGTCCCGCCAGGTGCTCTCAAAGTCGCCGGTATACCAGGGGTCGGCCACGTTTCCCGGGCGCTGGCTGAAATCCATCATCAGCCGAAGCTTCCCCTCCGGGTCGCCGCCGCAGATACGCTCCATGCTGCGAAGGTTCGCGCTGTCCATCCCTATGAGCAGGTCATATCTGTCATAGTCCTCCCGCCGAAGCTGCCTCGCCCTCTTTCCGGCGCAGCTTATCCCGTGCTCCTCCAGCTTCCGCCTGGCCGGAGGGTAGACCGGGTTCCCTATCTCCTCAGTGCTGGTAGCCGCCGAAGCGATCTCAAACCGTCCCCCAAGCCCGGCCGCCTCCACCAGGTCCTTCATAACAAACTCCGCCATAGGACTGCGGCATATATTGCCGTGGCAGATAAATAGTATCTTAATCATAATTTTATATCCCTTCATAAGCCTTCAAATGCCTGTAATTGCTGGCTTTCCGGCGCTTTTTTGACGCTGTCGATCTCCCTTGCGTGACGGAAACAGCCCTGATATGACACTGTCATTGTACCATACCGAGCCCTGTTTTTACATCACAAAATTTCAGATAGATTATTCTTGTTATGTTGGTCGAATAAACGGCGCTTGGTTGACCGCTTATTTCCACGCCACAATACAAAAGCGACAAGCCCTGTCACTTTCATGGTAGTAACTGCGAAAATCCGGTTTTGGCTACCTCGTTTTGAAAAAAGTACGAAAAAGCAGCAAACCTTTTTCAGATTTACTGCTTTTATGTGCCGCTGTGGTGGGCGGCGGGTATTCAGTTTTTATTTATTTGCTTTTCTTCCACAAACTGGGATTTATAGATTAGTCCCACACGATTTCCAAACAATCGAAGTTTTCTAAAATTGGTGGTACACACGAATAAATATTTAATTCAGATGCTTTTATTTTGACTACTCCATCAGAGCATAACCATTCGCAATTTACTAATTTTTCTATTTCCGCAGGCAAAATGTTCGTGCAAATCACGATTGTATCGCCTGCAAGAACTAATTCTTCTTTCCCATTGTTTTCTACAATTTCTGTATCATCGTGTAGAGAAATACGCACCCATGCTATGTTATGCATTAACTCAATTTTTTGCAGCATCCCCCATATTTCAGAAAGCGTCGGACGCCCATATCCCCATTGGTTCGGAGCAATGGAGTCCTCTTCAGTATTCCCATTGAAAAATTCATCAAGCGTTAGTAATGGCAAATGTTCTTCGTTTTCTTCTAATATTTTTTTGAATGTGTTCAACTCTATCATAGTCACAAATCTCCTTTCAAATTCAAATTTACTACTTTACTACCGGCTCCATTCTACTATATTCTGCTCCTAAAGTCCAGGCTCAACGGTCAAATTTAAACTTCATGAGGCTTTCGATCAGCTTTAGTTTGACGTG
>DBGBEC010000287.1:0-8610 GCA_048477415.1 Candidatus Limivicinus sp.
TCATCGAGCTGGACGAGTTCGGCACCGTCACCCGCTTCGAGATGAACGACAAATGCGCCGCCGGTACCGGCCGCTTCTTCGAGGTACTCACGCACCGCCTTCTGGGCATAGAGATGGACCAGCTTTCCGACCTTATGTCACGCTCCACGAACCCGTGCAGCATAAGCGCCATGTGCACCATCTTCGCCGAGAGCGAGATAATCTCGTATCTCTCGCAGAAGCTGCCTGTGGAGGACATCGCCGCCGGTACGGGCCGTTCCATCGCCAAGCGCGTGCTCGCCATGGGCCGCTCCGCCCAGATAAGCTTTGAAGAGCCAATAGTATTCTCCGGGGGCGTTGCCAATAACGCCGCCATCACCCAGATATTCTCCGACCTGCTCCATAAGCCCGTGAAGGCCCTGGAGCTGCCCCAGTCCACCGCCGCTCTCGGCGCCGCCCTCCGTGCCCTGAAGGAGTATAAAAAAGCCCAAAACGCCTGAAGCCGGAGCACTCATGATGAAACACGCCGGGGAACACAGCACAAACTGTGTTCCCCGGCGTGTTCTTCTATCGTTCCCTGTCCAGAAGGGAACGCAGAGTCTCGGCATAGGTCTCTGTTCGGTCCCCGCTGTAGCCGTTTCCCCAGAAATCTGTTGAGTTGAAGTAGACCGGCCTTCCGCTCAGCTCCTCTATTTTCCCGGCGGCCAAAGCCTGCCCGTTCCCAAGCCAGCGGTCAAAGGCGAACATGCCGGTGAGATAGCCCTCGCAGCCGTATTTCACCATGTGGCTGGCAGTCTCCTCGGCAAGCCTGGCCGTGCTCCGGCTCAGCACAGAGCCGCTCCAGGCCGCGGCGCAGCGCCCGGCAAGGTCCCGGCCCAGGCCCCGTACCGGCGGGCAGGAGATAAAGGCCGCGTCCCCTATGAGCTCTATGCCGCAGTCCATGAACGCCCCGGCATAGTCGGGGAGCACAGGAGGGATGTAATAGCAGTAGAGCCGGTGGGGGCTCCGCCTGCGCTCAAGGCCCCTCATATCCCGTTTTATCTCCCTCAGGGCAAGGATAAGCTCCTCAGCGCAGCCGAAGAGCATAAGACCCGCGCTGTGGATGAGGCTCATGGTCCCGGGCTTGAGCAGGGAGCCCTGGGGCGAATTATTGTCGCAGGTGATGGCGTTTATCAGCATGGAGAGCTCCAGCCACCTGTCGCAGGCCTTTATATCCGGCTCAGCCTTCATGCCGGAAAGCCTCCGCAGACTCTCGATATCCTCACGCAGCGCCCTCTCATAGCCGGAAAAGCCCTCCTCCCCCCTGGGACAGAAGGTGCAGAGGCGTTTTATGCCGTGCTCCGCGGCAAGGAGCTCGTCTGTCTTCGCGGCCTCGTCGCAGAGCAGACCAAAGCTCCAGAGCAGCTCCGGCTTTGGGAGCGTGCCCTCGTATATATATCGCTTTCTGTTTTCCAGCATGGCGCAGCGGCTGACCTGGCCGCCGCAGCCGCAGGAGGCGGGGGCGTGCTGGCCGAAGACGCCGCCCAGCACCGTCATTATGCAGAGCTCCGGCGTGAAGCAGCGCAGCTCCCCGCTTGAGTTGAAGGCCATCAGGGCTGCATTCGGAGCCGGCACCGTCGAATACACCCGGTATCTGCCGTCGTCGCGGAAAAGCTCCCTGAACTCCCTGAGCAGGCAGCTCAGCAGGCGCCTCAGCCCGGGAAGCTCCATATCATACCAGCGCTCAAGCTTCGCCCTCAGCTCCTCCTCCGGCGGAAATGCCGCGCCCGATCTCCCCAGCGCGCTCTTAAGCTCCCCGAGCTCCGCGCCGCCGCCGAGAATATCCAGGATCTTGTCCCCCTTATCCATGCTCCGCCCCCTCTCATCGTCTTCCGCTTTTTTGTTAATAACACATATCTGCGGGTACATTCAAACAGAGCGCTGCTTAAAATCCTTCCATCTGCTGGCTATACGCAGCTCCGCGCCGCTGTCAACGGCCTTAAAATGCGCTCTGCCGCAACGGATTTTCAAGTTCTCGCGCCCGCGCAAATCCAACTCATTTGTGCTGCCCTTTGTTTCAAGGATAAAATACAGCTTTTTTGTTCCGTCAATCTCAACGTAAACCGCCCAGTCGGGATTATATGTGCCGATGGGCGTGTCCACCTGGAAGCGGCTTGGCAGCTTGAAAAACATCTTTACGTCCGGGTCGTCGTCAAGGTCAAGGGCAAAGCGGTTTTCTATCGCGCTGTCATAAACGATATAGTCATATACGCTGTGGTCTACAGCTACGGCGTTTCGGTCAAGATTTGCGATAAGTTCCGCGCTGTCGAAAATCTCCTGCACATAGTATTCTGCGCCGTACAGCTTCTTATAGCTTATGCCGTCGATAGCAAGGGAATAGCAAGCGTCCCGGATAATTTCGGCGGCATTCTCAATGAACATCTGCGGATTATTCAAAAAGTCCTGCCCCCGTCCGCTTTGCTTCAAGATTTCCGCTATCACGCTGCGCCGCGCCAAGGTCTGCCCGTCAAGTATAGCAAGGATATTCGGCAAAGAAGAATAGCTGTCCGCAAGGTCGGCGGTCTTAATGCCGCGCTCAGTGTATGTCACGCCGGGGTGGTCGATTTGAATATTCGCAGTCTGGGTAATGATCCGCGCTTTGGGTATCGGCTCCATGCTCTGCAAGGCGGCGACGCTGCGGCGTATCAGTTCGGCTTCGTCTATCTGGACGCGGTATGTGGTCTTTTGCTTTACCTTGTCCCACAAGTCCAAAAACTCCGGCGAAACGGTAACTTCCTTTTTCAGCCTTACCGTAACGTCGCGGGAAGCGTCCCGGACAGGCGGCCTTGTGTCGGCTCTGCATATGGTCGCCACAAGCTGCCTCCTCGCGCCTTCAAAGCGGGGCGGCAAGTCCAGCGTGCCCTGCTGCATGGCGGTTTTCATGCTGTCCTTTATCCTGCCGGACTTGGTGATATACCCCTTTTCCTCAAAGTGGGTCATAAGCTGCTGCGCGTCGTCGTAGGTCAAGGCACTTTGGACGACAACGGTTTTATGCGCGGTAAGCTGCGTAACCGCTGTGGGGGTAATGTCCCCATCGCGGGCGATCACCTCAACGGCCTTTTGCTTCGCTGCTTCAAGTTCTTTCGGCAGTTCGGGGGCGGCCTCCGGCGCGGGCGCGTCGGTCTTAATAAAGCCCTCGCCCGCAAGGTGGGAAATAAGCGTTGCGGCCTGCTGTTCGGTCAACGGCTTTTCCTCGGTCTTGGTCTCCTCAAATACTATGCCGCTAAATAGGTCAAGCTGCAAAATGCCAAACTTAACGCCCGTTTCTTCCTCGATCTCTTTTTGCAGCGTGTCGGCAAACTCCGCAAAACTTTCATTCGCCATAACGTGCAAAAGATTGATATTCCTGTCCTCGATACGTTCCCCGTCCTGGTTGACGCAAAGACGCAAGCCGCGCCCCACCTTTTGCCTTGCGGTCAAGGTGCTTTTCTGCTCGATAAGGGTACAGACTTGAAAGACATTCGGATTGTCCCAGCCCTCTTTTAGCGCGGAATGAGAGAAAATAAAGCGCAAGGGACAATCAAAGGACAGCAGCCATTCTTTATCTTTCATAATGGTGTTGTAGGTGCTGTAATCGTCCTGCGTGTCGCCTTTGGTGTTCTTATAGTTGCCCTTTTTGTCCTGCGAAAAATACCCGTCATGGACGCGCTGCGCGTCGATGGTGAAGCGTTCCCGCAAGGGAGCGTACTTTGGCAAGCCCATCAATTCGGCATAGAGTTCTTCAAACATCTGCGCGTAAATGCCCTTGCCGCCCTCCGGGTCGCGGTATTTCTTTACTTCGTCGATGAAGAACAGGGACAGCACTTTGATACTCTTTTCTGTGTAGCGCAATTCCTTATCCAAATGTGCCTCAATCGTCCTGCGTATCTGCATACGCTTGATAAGGTTTTCGTCAATGTCGCCTATGGCATGTCCCAACCGCACAACGTCAGTATTGGATAATTCGATTTGTTCCATGCCCGGCGTACAGTCAATGCCGGAAACGGCGTACCCCTCGTAAATCCCACGATTGCCGGACAGTTTATGCAGGTCCGCGCCCGGTTTGACGGTAACGGCTTTGCGGCTCACTTTCCCGTCTTTTCCCGCAGCGTCGATTTCAAGCCGCGCCCGAAAACCGTCCTCGTGGGAAACGGAAAGCAGCTTGACATACGGCCTGTTAAAGCCGCCCGCCGCTTGGTTGCTCGATACGCATATCTGCTTAACAAGCCCCATTTGGTAAGCGTCAACGGGAGTCAGACGGTAGAGCAGATTTATCTTTTCCCTGTGGGTAGCAGAATAGCGGAAAACGCAAAGGGGCGCAAGGGACGCGATAGCGTCCTTTGCCTTTTTGGTATTGTCCACGCTCTGCGGCTCGTCAATGATAACGATGGGGCGGGTGGCCTGTATAAAGCTGATGGCCGCGTCGCCGTTCAGCTTGTCCTGCTGCTGATTTATCACGTTTTCGGCCTTGCGGAAAGCGTCGATATTGATGATCATAATCTCAATATTCGCGCTTGTCGCAAACTGCCGCACGTCGGACAGCTTCACGCTGTTGTAAATGAAATAGCGGCAAGGGGCGTTGTCATAGAGGGCGGAAAAATGCTCCTCTGTCGTCTGCAAGGATTTATAGACGCCCTCGCGGATAGCGACGCTCGGCACAACGATGATAAACTTTGTAAAGCCGTACAGACGGTTTAATTCATAGATGGTTTTGGTGTAAACGTAGGTCTTGCCCGTCCCGGTTTCCATCTCGATTGAAAACTGCCGCCCCTGTAAATCATCGGTCTGCGGCAAAAGGCTTTTCCGCTGTACTGCTTGCATATTTTCGATAATGCGCCCGTCGTCGATGTAAAGGGCATTTGAAACGCCCACGCTTCCGAACAGCTCCATTTGCCCGCCGCTTTGTTCCATGCTAAAGGTGGAAGTCTGCCGCTGTTGCCCGTCAAAGAGGGCGCAAACCGCATTTACCGCGTCAGTTTGGAAGTCCTGTTGCTTAAACTTTAGTCTCACTCGGTCATCCCCCTCATTTTTATCAGTGTGGAGTTTGGAGTGTGGAGTTTGGAGTTGAGCGAGCTTCGCTCTTCAGTTTGGAGTTTTATCAGTGTGGAGTTTGGAGTTGAGCGAGCTCCGCTCTTTAGTTTGGAGTGTGGAGTGTGGAGTTTGGAGTTGAGCGAGGTTGGCAAAAAACTTCACTCTCCTAACTCCAAGCTTCACTCTCCTAACCCCAAGTTTCACTCTCCTAACTTCACTCTCCTAACTCCACACTCCACACTCCACACTCCAAACTCAACACTCCAAACTCCAAACTCCTAACTCCACACTCCACACTCATATGGTTTTTAACTCAATGCCCCTGTTTTCCAACAGATAAAAGGCATTAGCCTTTGTGCTGCTGTCGGCTAACCCGCGTCCGGCCAGAACGATTTTTTGCGGGGACAGAGCGGCCATTTGCTCGATATGCTCGGCAGTGATACCCTCCTGCAAGCAAATCAGCATTTCGCCGCTGTCCACCTTGTAAACGGTAAGCCCGTCAACGTCAAGGGTGGTCAGTCCGGCGGTCAGCGGATAACCCATTTTCAAAAGTATCTCGTAAATCAGATCCTCGTCGCTGCGGTCGGGCTTTAAACCGTCGATATGCCCGTCGATACGGTCAAAAAGAGTTTCAAGGTCGCCGCCCTCAATAGGGGTGTCGTCCCACAGCTTCATGTTGGACGTGTCTAATTTGAATACCTTAAAGCCCACGTCCAGTGTGGAGGTTTTCAGTGTGGAGTTTGGGGTGTGAAGTTTGGAGTTGCTGTCCGTCTCTTTCACTCCACACTCCACACTCTCCAAAAAGCCCACGTCCAGTGTGGAGGTTTTCAGTGTGGAGTTTGGAGTGTGAAGTGTGGAGTTGCTGTCCGTCTCTTTCACTCCACACTCCACACTCTCCAAAAAGCCCACGTCCAGTGTGGAGTTTGGAGTGTGAAGTTTGGAGTTTTTTCCTCCGCCCTCACTCAACTCCACACTCAACACTCCACACTCCACACTCTCCAGGCTTTTCCCGGCGCGGCGTATGCGCTCCTTGCCTATCTCGCAAATATTCTTGTATCCTGCTTTATAGGCTTCGCTCTTTTCGTCGCATACTTCGGGAAGCTGTACCATGATGAAATGGCGGTTGCCTCCATCTTCGGCGTTGAGCTGCATAACCGCGTGGGCGGTCGTTGCACTGCCACTGAAAAAGTCAAGGATTATATCATCACAATTTGTCCCCATATAAAGAGCTTTTTTGAGTAAATCAACAGATTTTGGGAAGTCAAATACAGCCGTACCAAACAATGCTTTCATTTGTCTACGAGCAACGTCAGTAGATAATTCTGGACTATTCCAAAAACTTTTTGATTTAGCGTCGCGTTCTTCTTGTTCGTCTGCCTGTTCACCCGCTTCATCTATGCTATTAAAAGCAGGATTTAGGTATATTCTATATTCAATGCCCCATTTATCAGAATTGCGCACTTGCTTTGCTTCCAATTTTGATAAGTTATTCAATACACGTTCTTTTCCCCATCTCCAACGTCCATCAGAGCCATCTCCTCGAATTGGATATATTTCAACCCACCCAGCATGAAAATCTAAAGAACACTGTCCGCTGCTCTTATCGTAATAAATAGGAAAGTACATATTTGGTCTATCTTCTCGCCTATCGCCTTGTCCTCTTTTTCTTAAATCACGAAGTTGATATTTATTCCCGTTCTCGTCGGTTTTATCAAATGCTGCTCTTTGTTCATCGGTTAGAGGTAATCCCTTAGCTTCAAAATCAACTTTCCCATAAATTAGCAAATATTCATGGCAAGTCGCTACATTTTTTCGGTCGTTTCTCCCCTTTAGATTGTTGACAACGGTAATCTGTGCGATAAAGTTTTCTTCTCCAAAAGCTTCATCACACACCTTGCGGAGATTTGCCACCTCGTTATCATCAATGGAGATAAAGATAACCCCGTCGTCCCGCAAGAGGTTGGCGGCCAGCCGGAGGCGGGGGTACATCATGTTCAGCCAGTTTGTGTGATAGCGCCCCATGGTTTCGGGATTGCTCTTTGTGGTCTGCTGGGTCACTTCCTTATACCGTGCCAGTGGGTCTTTAAAATCGTCCTCATAGACAAAATCGTTTCCCGTATTATAGGGCGGGTCTATGTAGATCATCTTGACCTTGCGGAAGTAAGATTTTTGCAGCAGCTTCAAGACTTCCAGATTGTCGCCCTCGATATAGAGGTTTTTGGTCGTGTCAAAATTGACGCTCTCGTCAGGACAGGGGCGCAAGGTGGCCGTGCTGCGCCGCTGGGCCAGGCGGAGGCATTCGCTCTTGCCTTTCCATTTGAACTCGTATTTTTCATAATCGTCTGTTATATACTCGCCGCAAAGGGACAGCAGCTTATCAACATCCAGCTTCCCCTCTGTGAAACACTCTGGAAAAACGGACTTCAGCCGCGCCCTGTTCCCGGACTCAATATCCATGCTCAAACCGTCTAATCTATCAGTCATGGGGCTTGTCCTCCTTTTTGTTTAGTGTGGAGTTGAGCGAGCTTCGCTCTTTAGTGTGGAGTGTGGAGGGTGGAGTTGAGTGAGGTTGGCGAAAAAATTCACTCTCCTAACTCCAAACTTAACCCTCCAAACTCCAAACTCCAAACTCCACACTGATAAAACTCCACACTGATAAAACTCCACACTGATAAAACTCCACACTGATAAAACTCCACACTGAATTGTATCATATTTGCGGGCGTATATCAATGCGCCGTGGGGGGGAAAAGCGGGGCTTGGGTCTTGTCAGCAAAAAAACTATTGACAAATGGCGCGAAGGGGCCTATAATCCAGTTGAAATTCAGAAGGAGCGTACTGTGGTATGGGTCACTTCGGCATAGTCAACAGCATGATGATGGCTATGATGCGCATGTTCCGCATGTGCATGATGATGTGCGCCCAAAAATACAGTCCGCCATGTTTCAAAGCCGTCTGAATCAGTTTTTCAGTTTGTTCAGGCCCGGGAAGCACGGCTTCCCGGGCCTTTTGTTTTTGCCTCCCGCCGGGGAGAGCTTTAATGGGAGTTGAGCAAGAGATGATAGAGATACAGGGGCTGAGCAAGGTATTCAGCGCCGGGGGCCGGGAGACCGTAGCCCTGAAGGACATTGACCTCAGGATAGAGGACGGGGAGATATTCGGGATAATCGGCCTGTCCGGGGCCGGGAAAAGCACCCTTGTCCGCTGCATAAACCTGCTGGAGCGGCCCAGCTCCGGCAGGGTGATACTGGACGGGAAGGACGTGACCCAGCTCAGCCGCCCGGAGCTTCTGAAGCTGAGACAGTCTGTGGGAATGATCTTCCAGGGCTTCAACCTTTTGGAGCAGAGGACGGTGCTCAAAAACATCTGCTTTCCCCTGGAGATAGCCGGGGTGAAAAAGGCGCAGGCCAGAAAGCGGGCGGAGGAGCTTTTGAAGCTGGTAGGCCTTGAGGAGAAGGCCGAAAGCTACCCCTCGCAGCTCTCCGGCGGGCAGAAGCAGCGGGTGGCCATAGCAAGGGCCCTGGCCACAAAGCCCAAATACCTCCTCTGCGACGAGGCCACCTCCGCCCTGGACCCCAACAC
>DBGBEC010000288.1:0-4131 GCA_048477415.1 Candidatus Limivicinus sp.
GAGGAGACGGGCTTTCGCCTGCTGGGCAGCGCGGGAAACGGGCTGGACGCCCTTCAGCTCGTGGAGCAGCTTCAGCCGGATCTGCTTTTGACAGACATACACATGCCTTTTATAAGCGGCGTAAGCCTCGCCAAGCAGGTGCGCGAGCTTCAGCCCCTTATACAGATAGCCTTTTTGAGCGGCTATGACGATTTTGAATATGCCAAGCTCGCCATAGAGTACGAGGTCATCGCCTATCTGCTAAAGCCCATAAGCATGGAGGAGCTCAGCCGGGCCCTGAGAGATATCCGGGCCAAGATGGAGGCCAAATTCAACTATCTCTCCCCCGGGGGCGAGACGGGGGGCAGCCTTCAATTGGCTGTGGCCTCCCTGCTGCTCGACAGTTTTGCCGAGAGGGGCAGTGAAAGGGAGATACAGACCGGCCTTTCAGAGCTGGGCCTTGTGGTGACGGCGCCCTATCAGCTCAAGGTCCTGGCGATACGGCTTGACGGGGCCCTGCCCCAGAGCGCCGCCCAGACGGTAGACCGGGCGCTGAGGAAATACTTTGTCTCGTGCAGCATCGTCTCGGGCAGCCGTGTGCTGACGCTTCTTGCCTCGGAGGACGGCTTTTCACGGCTGGGCACGGCCCTGGACGAGCTTATCCAGGTGATAAACCGGCTTTTGGGCTCTGACTGCGCCATTGGAGTAAGCCGCCAGTTCGACAGCTTCAAGCGCTGCTGCTCCGCCTGCCGCGAGGCGGTGGACGCCCAGCGCTTCTCCAGCGACAGCGGCATACACCGCATAGGCGAGATGCTGTCTGACCGGGAGAGGGAGCAGGAGGGCACGGAGCCCGGGGCGGAGCTGGAAGACCTGCTGCATAACGGCAGCAGGTCCGCCCTCGAGCGCTATCTGTCCCGGGCCCTCTCCCCCGAGGGGACAGAGGGTCTGGCCGGGGACATGGGGACGCTTCAGGTCCTTGTAGCAGCCAGAAAGGCCCTTGAGAGCGCCCTGCCCCAGAACGAGCTCAGCCTGCTGCTGCGGCGCTGCGGCCTTTCTGACCCGATATCCCAGGGCCTGGACCGGGCAGAGCTCCGGCGACGGGTGATGGATCTGTGTGTCTCGGGCCACAGTATGCTTGCCGAGCACAAAATGGACGGGGTTAGCCTGCTGTGCGACAGGACGCTCAGGATAATCGAACAGGAGTACATGGACGAGGGCCTTTCCCTGGGATCTGTCAGCGAGCGGCTCCATGTGAGCCCTAACTATCTCAGCGCCAACATGAAAAAGCACGCCGGGGACACCTTTATAAACCTGCTGATAAAAAAGCGGATGGAGGTGGCCCAGAGCCTGCTGTCCTCGGGGAGCCTGAAAATAGCGGAGATCGCCCGGCGCTGCGGCTATGGGGACCAGCACTATTTCAGCTTCTGCTTCAAGAAGTATTACGGACTGTCCCCAGCCAAGATGCGCCGGGGCGAGGGGAAGGAGACGGAGCCTTGAAAGGAAAAGGCAGGCCCTTGAGCCGGGTGCTGCTGCTGTCCATGACCGGAGCGGTGACGGCGGTGCTGCTCTGCGCGGCGGCGCTCTTTTTCCAGAGCTACCGCCAGTCTCTTATAAGCAGCGCCCAGACCTCCGGCAGGCGGAGCATTGCCCAGGTCAGCAGCACAGTGGAGAACTATCTTGACAGCATGGAGGATATGATGGAGCTTTTGGAGAGTTCCTTCCAGTATACCGGCGAGGCCCGGGAGGATTTTTTCGACGTCTTCCTGAAAATGCGGCCGGACGTTGTGGCGGCCTCCACCTATGACGAGGCCGGGGAGCTCCTGAGCTGCTACAGCACGTGGAAGGACATGCAGCCCGAGCTTGAGGAGAACCTCTCCTTTTCAAAGGAGCTTATGGGCGAGTACGAGGACGGCTATATCTCCGCCCCCCATGTGGCCAGCTTCTTTCAGGGCTATTACCCCTGGGTCATAACCATGATAGCCCCGGTGGAGACCGGCGGGAGCGAGCGCTGGGCCGCCCTGGACATAAGCTGCGGGGACCTGTCCTCCTATATAAACGACGTAGGTATAGGCCACCGGGGCTACTGCTTTCTTATGGACCGGGAGGGGAACATCGTCTATCACCCTCAGCAGCAGCTCATCTATTCCGAGCTCAAGGCGGAGAACACCGATCTCGTGTCCGCCCTGCCGGACGGCAGCCATGTGGCGGGCAGCGTTATATACACCGTTCAGTCCCTGGAAAACCGGCAGTGGCGGGTAGTGGGCGTTAGCTTTACCCAGGAGGTGCTGGACGAGAGCATAAGGGAGCTGGGGAGGATGCTGTTCATCGCCGTGCTCATCATCCTGCTGGCCGCCCTTATCATAAGCGCCCTGCTCTCAAGGGTCCTGTCCAGACCCATAAGGGAGCTGGCGGATGCCATGGCCCAGTTTGAGCAGGACGCGGACAATTTCACATACAGGCCCTCTGGAGGCGTGAGGGAGGTGCGGGCCCTGTCCGAATCCTTCAGCCACATGGTGCTTAAGATTCAGCAGCTTGTAGACACCGTGCGCAGCGAGGAGATAAATCTGCGCAAGACCGAGCTCCGGGCCCTTCAGGCCCAGATAAACCCCCATTTTCTGTATAACACACTGGACTCCATATCCTGGATGTGCGAGCGGGGCAAAAATCTGGAGGCCGTGCGCATGGTCAACGCCCTGGCCAGGCTCTTCCGCATAAGCATAAGCCGGGGACACGAGCTGATCCCCATAAGAAACGAGCTTCAGCACGCGGAGAGCTATCTCCAGATCCAGTCATACCGGTATAAAAACCAGTTCAAATACAGCTTTCAGGCCGAAGAGGACTGTCTGGACTATCTATGCAACAAGATAAGCCTTCAGCCCATCATCGAAAACGCCATCTACCACGGCATAAACGGCCTGGTGGACGAGGGCCTTATAAGCGTGAGCGTGAAGAGCCGGGGTGATGACATCATATTCACCGTGGCCGACAACGGGGCCGGCATGGACCGGGAGCAGATACAGTCCATCATGAGCCGGGACCGGAGCGGACAGGCCGGTATTGGCATAAAGAACGTGGACGACAGACTGAAGATATATTTTGGCAGCTCCTACGGCATAAGCATTGACAGCTCCCCCGACGTGGGGACAAGGGTGTATATAACCATGCCCAAGGTGAGGGAGGAGGCAGAGTATGAAAAGCGTTAGGGCCCTGGGGCCGTTTCTGGCCCTGCTCATCGCCATCTGCCTGCTGCTTACAGGCTGCGGCGGACAGGCCGGGCAGCAGCCGTACAAGGTATGGTTCGTGGCAAAATCCACAGACACAGAGTTCTGGAAGGCCGCTTTCGCCGGGGCCAACGCCGCCAAATCCGAGTACAACGTGGACCTGACCATCTGCGGCCCGGAGACCGAGGAGGACTATGCCGCCCAGAACGAGTATATAGCGCAGGCGGTGGAGGCCGGGGCCGACGCGATAGTCTTCTCCGCCATAAGCTATACGGAAAACGCCGCCGCCATCGACGACGCCGCCCGGGCCGGGGTGAAGATCGTGGTGATCGACAGCGATGTGGACTCAAAAAACGTGAGCGTCCGGATAGGGACCGACAACATCCAGGCCGGGCGCATGGCGGCGGCCGCCGCCCTTGACACCGAGGCTGAGGAGCTTGTGGTGGGCATAGTGAACTATGACCTGGGCAGCCGCAACGGCCAGGAACGGGAGGAGGGCTTCCGGGAAGAGATAATGAAGGACGGCCGCGCCAGCGCCGCCTATACCATAAACGTCCTGACCACGCCGGAGCAGGCTCTGGCCGGGGCAAAACAGCTTTTGCGCGAGCACCCGGACATAAACGTGCTGGTCGCCTTCAACGAGCCTTTGGCCGTGGGAGCAGCCCTGGCCGTGGAGGAGCTGGACTTAGAGGGGAAGCTGCGCATGGTCGGCTTTGATACGAACTTCCGCTGCGTTGACCTTATGCGGAGCGGAGCCGTGTCCGCCCTCATCGCCCAAAACCCCTACGCCATGGGTTATTTGGGCGTGGAGGCGGCCTGGAAGCTGCTGGAAGGGGCCAGCTATGACCCCCGGCAGCTTATCGACACGGCCACTACCATCATCACCAGGGACAACATGTTCAGCCCTGAAAGTCAAAAAGCCCTCTTTTCC
>DBGBEC010000289.1:0-7928 GCA_048477415.1 Candidatus Limivicinus sp.
TTGTCATACTTTGCTGCTTATGCTAAAATAACCCGGTATGCTGGGCTGAGTGGCGTTAAAGCTGTGTCGGCGCTGGTTTTGGGCATTTCAGGCCTTTTTCCATCACCGGGCCCACAGCTCCGTGTTCCGGGGCAATACAGGAATTGCGAAGGTGCTGCTGTGAGTAAAAAAATAGATTTGAATAGCAAGGAGCTTGCTCCTGAGGTCCTGGAGGCGGAGAAGAAGCGCCGCAAGAGCAGGGCTGTGAGAAGAAAAGTGGGCAGGGTGATCGACAGGATCTTTGGCTTCGTTCTGGCCACCTGCATCGTGTTCGGCCTTTCTGGCCTCGCGCTGGAGTATGTGCTGATAAAAGGGCCTTCCCCTGCCTTGAAGGAGACCTTTGTGAACACCATGCTTGAGACCCGGCGCTTCCGCTTCATCCCCAATATCTTTCTCAGCGAGGAAGAGGTCAGCGAGATACAGGCGGGCCGTGAGCAGGATAAAAGCATAGAGTTTGACTCGTCCCTTATAAACCTTCCCAGCCAGGACCAGACCGGGGAAGAGGGGGAGACCACCACCCAGGAGAGCAAGTATCCCCCGGACGAGGATGGCGACGGGATAATCTTTGAAGAGATAAAAGGCGCGGGTTATGTGGGATACATGATAACCGTGCTCGACCCCAAGCGCGTGTTCATTGGCATGCCGGATTTTTATGGCGGCTCGGGCCTGTCCGTGGAGGATTACTGCCTTAAATACGACGCCATAGGCGGGATAAACGGCGGCGGCTTCTACGACGACGGCGGCGGCGGTCTGGGCGGAAACCCGGACGGCCTCACCATAATAGACGGCGTTGTCTATAACGAGGGCAACGGCGGCGGAGACGCCTTTGTGGGCTTCAACGAGGACGGCATAATGTATGTGGGGTATTACACGCTTCAGGACGCCCAGGCCCTGGGCATAGTCAGCGGCGTCACCTTCGGGCCCATACTCGTCCAGAACGGCGAGGGCCTTGATGTGGCCAGCAGCGTCAACCCCCGCACGGCCATCGGCCAGCGTGACGACGGTGCCGTGCTCATGCTGGTGATCGACGGCCGCCAGACCCACAGCGCCGGCGCCATGTATCAGGACCTTACAGACATCATGCTGGACCACGGCGCGGTGAACGCCATAAATCTGGACGGCGGCTCCTCCACCAGCATGTGGATGAACGGCGAATATGTGAATAGCTGCTCATCCGCATCGGGCTTTTCAAGAAACCTGCCCAACGCTTTCATGTTCAAGTAAAAGCGAGGTACAGATAAATGGCGAAAAAGAAGAAACTTGGTACGAAAATATATTGGATATGCCTGCTGGCCTATGTGCTGATCCTCTCCGGCGCGGCGGTGTATCTGCTGAACAAGGTCTGGGGCTATGCCGAGGAGTATGAGAAGTCCAGACCAAACAATACCATGGACACCTATGTGGCGGAGCTGAGCGAGAATCTGTGGGACGACAGCATTGCGGAGACCATCGCCGCAATGCCCCACGAGATGCAGAGCGACGACGACTGCGCCGAGATCGTGAAGCAGATGCTCAGCGACGGAGTCAGCTACTCCCGGGTGCGCAGCGAGAACGCGGACGCCACCACAATAAGCTATAAGCTCCGCTGCGGCGACAGTGTGTTCGGCCAGGTCACACTGAAGGAGGACGAGAGCAAGGCCTCCCAGTCAGAGTATGGCCTGCTGCCCTGGATAGTTTATAAAGAGGAGTTTGATTTCACCGGGCTCTATACCTCTGTCCAGGTGACGGTCCCCGCCTCCTATTCCGTTGAGCTCAACGGCAACAAGCTGGGCAGCGAATATATAATAGAAGAGGGGATCCAGTATGATGTGCTTGAGGGCTATTATGAGGATTACCCCGATCTGCCCACCAAGGTGACATATAAGTTTGACAATGTTATCGGACATCTTGAGCCGGTTGTGTATGATGAGAGCGGCAACGAGTTCATCGTGGACGAGAGCAAGGACGATTCCCAGTACATAAAGCCTGTGGACGACGGCACCAAGGCCCGGCTCCAGGAATTTGCCGATGTGTTCGTCGAGCGGTATAAGTCATATATCTCCGGGATCTATTCTCCCGACTATGGCTATCAGCGGCTCCAGCCCTATATGAAGCTGGGCAGCGACCTGGACGAGAGAATGAAGCTGGCCATGGACGGCATAGGCTGGGCCCACACCTCCTCTGTCACTATAAACTCTGTGGTCTTGAACAACGCCATAGACATCGGCCAGGGGATATATATCATCGACATATCCTCAAACGCCACCGTTGTGGCCACCCAGGGCCAGACGGAGCAGGCGGAAAATATGAAACTTATAGTCACCGATACCGGCAGCGACATCAGGGCTGTTACCCTGGAGCTGTACTGACAGGAGCCGGGCCGCGAGCCCGGTCTCATAAAAAACTTGAGAAGGTTTAAGTATGCCAGAGAATAATTCGTGTCAGGCCTCCGCGGCCATTGTGCTTTCCTCCCTGAATCCGGCCGAGAAGTTTGGAGCCGTGGTGGACGGCTTGATTGAAAATGGTTTTCAAAAGATAGTCATTGTGGATGACGGCAGCGACGAAGACAGGCAGCGCTGGTTCCGGAAGGCGGAGGCCTATCCCCAGTGCGTTGTGCTCCACCACGAGCACAACCGGGGCAAGGGCCGTGCCCTGAAGACAGCCTTTGAGTATGTGCTCAGCTCCATGCCGGAGGTGGAGGGCGTGATAACCATCGACGGGGACGGACAGCACCTGGTCCAGGACATAATCGCCTGCGGCGATATCATGCTCCGTGAAAAGGACAAGGTAATAATGGGCTGCCGGAACTTCGATCTGCCGGGCGTCCCGGCCAGGAGCGTGGCCGGAAACAAGACGACCTCAAGGCTGTTCCGCCTCTGCTACGGGATAAAGCTGTCCGATACACAGACCGGCCTTCGGGCCATCCCCCGTTCCTGTCTAAAGCGCTTCTGCGCTGTGGAAGGGGAGCGCTTTGAGTATGAGACCAACATGCTGCTCCAGATGAAACGTATGGGTATCGGCTTTGTGGAGCAGCCCATCGCCACCGTATATGAGGACAACAATTCCGGCTCCCACTACGACTCTTTTAAAGACTCATGGCGTATCTTCAAGATAATGTTCAAGTTCCTGCTCAGCTCCGCCGGCTCTACTGTTATTGACCTTGGGGCATTCTACCTGGCTCTGCGCCTGCTGGGCGGGCTGATGGGCTCCTTCGCGGAGCTGGGAGCCACGGCGATCGCCCGTGCCTGCTCCTCCTTTGCCAATTTCAACGCCAATAACGCCGTAGTGTTTTCAAACCGGGGCAGCTATAAGCGGGCGATGCTCAGGTATTACTGCCTGTGTATTCCCCAGATGTTGGTCTCCGGCGCTTTGGTGACGCTGATAAATCACCTGTTTTCCAATTCCGCCGCCATTATCGCAACCCTTATAAAGTTCGCTGTGGATACATGCCTGTTTTTCATAAGCTACGGCATACAGCGTGAATGGGTCTTCTCCCAAAGGGATTGAGCCCCACAGATTAGGGCCCCCGGCGCAGCCGGGGGCCCTAATCTTGCTTTCCTCCACGAGAGGGGCCAAGGGGGGACTCCCGTATCCCCAAATCAAAGCCCAGCGGAGCGGGTTTGACGCTGTTATGGCTTGCGGAAGGGTGATATAGGCCGCAGGGGACAAAAACAATATTTGGGGAAAATGACACTTGAATATCTCACTGAGTAGGTTTAAACTGGGTGACGCAGGAGGCGATAAAAAATGAAAAAAGATAAGCTTTTCAAACTGGCCCTTGCCGCGGTGTTTGCCGCGCTGAGCTGTGTGGCTACGATGGTGATACATATACCCATGCCAGCTACCAACGGGTATATAAATCTTGGAGACTGCGCTGTGCTGCTGGGGGCCTTTGTGCTGGGCCCGGTTTATGGTGCGGCGGCGGGGGGCCTGGGCTCCATGCTGGCGGACCTGCTCTTGGGTTACGCGGCCTATGCCCCGGGCACACTTGTGATAAAGGGTCTTGTTGCCGTGTGTGCCGCCCTTATAATGAGAGCTGCCGGGAAAAAGAGCCTGGGTCTGCTGCTGGGCGCTTTTTTGGGTGAGCTTGTGATGGTCCTGGGCTACTTCGCCTATGAGAGCCTTATCCTGGGCTATGGCATGGGCGCTGCGGCCAGCATACCGGGCAACGCTATACAGGGCGCTGTGGGAATGGTCCTGGGCGTGCTGGTGTATCAGGTGCTGAGGGTGGTCCCGGCGGTAAAAAACATGGAGTGAAGGGGGCTGCCCCGGGGATGACAGACCCGTGCAGCCAAGCCTGGAAGGAGAAGGAACATGTTTGAGGATATAAAAAAACAGGCGGCCCAGGCCCTGACAGAGTGCCTGGACGCTGCCGGGCTGAAAAAAGGCGATCTGCTTGTGGTCGGCTGTTCCTCCAGCGAGATAGTGGGGCAGAACATCGGCAAAGGCTCCAGTATGGAAGCGGCCCAGGCCGTGCTCGATGGGATGTGCCCGATCTTGAAGGAGCGGGAGATATATCTTGCGGCCCAGTGCTGCGAGCACCTTAACCGGGCCCTTATCCTGGAGCGCGAGGCCGCCGACAAATTCGGCTATGAGCCGGTCAATGTCCGGCCCTGGGCCCATGCGGGCGGCTCCTTTGCAACGAGCCTTTGGGAACGGCTGGAGGAGCCCTGCGCGGTGGAGCGTGTAAAGGCCCGCGCGGGAATAGACATAGGCGATACCTTCATCGGCATGCACCTGAAAGAGGTGGCGGTGCCCCTGAGGCTTAGCATAAAGAGCATAGGCCACGCCCATCTTAGCTGCGCCCGCACCCGCCCCCGCTTCATCGGCGGAGAGAGAGCCAGATATCAGGACGAATTGAAATAAATGAACAGAACCGCCGCAAAACAAGATCTTGCGGCGGCTCTGTTTTTTTATAGCATTGCAGCGACCGTTTTTATAGTTTGCGCAGCGACTATTTCTTAAAGTTTTGTGACTTTTGTTGATATCCTGCGGTTCATAGTGTAGAATAGATATGTATATGCAGCGGCAGTGACGGGGAAGTATTTATTATAAGCTCCGAAGCTGGGGACCGTGTGATTTTTGTGCAGAAAATATGTTGATAAAAACGGAACAGAAGGAAGGAGAGGGAATGAAGCTCACTTTTCTTGGAGCCGCCCATGAGGTCACAGGCAGTTGTACCCTTATCGAGGTGGGTGATAAAAAGGGCCTGGTAGACTGCGGCATGGAACAGGGCAAGGACATTTTTGTTAATCAGGAGCTGCCTGTAAACGCGGCGGAGATAGATTTTGTGCTCCTCACCCACGCCCATATCGATCACTCCGGCAATCTTCCACTGCTGTATAAAAACGGCTTTCGGGGCCCGGTGTATGCCAGCGCCGCCACCTGTGCCCTGTGCGAGATAATGCTCAAGGACTCTGCCCATATCCAGATGTCAGAGGCGGAGTGGAAAAGCAGAAAATCAATAAGAAACGGGGGCGAAGAGGTCCAGCCCCTCTATGACCTGGACGACGCCCAGGGCCTGCTGTCCAACCTGCGGCCCTGCTCCTACGGGGTGCCGGTGCAGGTGAACGAGGCCGTCAGCATACGCCTGACGGATGTGGGACACCTTCTGGGCTCCGCGGCCATTGAAGTATGGCTGACAGAGGCGGGGGAGACCAGGAAGATCACCTTCAGCGGCGATATCGGGAATCTGGACCAGCCCATTTTAAAAGACCCCCAGTTCGTTAAGGACAGCCAGTATCTTGTGATAGAGTCCACCTATGGCGACAGGCTCCACAGCCGGGAGCGGACGGATTATGTCAGCGCCCTGGCAGAGCGGGTCCAGGCCACCCTTGACAAGGGGGGCAATGTGATAATCCCGTCCTTCGCTGTGGGCCGTACCCAGGAGATGCTGTATTTCCTGCGTGAGGTGAAGCAGAAGGGGCTGGTCAAAGGCCATGGCGACTTTCCCGTGTATGTTGACAGCCCCCTTGCCATAGAGGCCACCGGCATATTTCTCCAGTGCGACACATCCTATGTGGACGAGGAGATGAAGGCCCTTATCCAGGCTGGCGTCAACCCCATTGCCTTTCCCGGCCTGGAGCTGGCAGTATCCCAGGACGAGTCCCGGGCCATAAACGAGGATAAAACGCCGAAGGTCATTATATCCGCCAGCGGCATGTGCGACGCGGGCCGGGTGCGCCACCATCTCAAGCACAATCTGTGGCGGCCGGAGAGCCTGGTGCTCTTTGTGGGCTTCCAATCCCCGGGGACCCTTGGCAGGCTCCTTGTGGACGGGGCCAAAGAGGTGAAGCTCTTTAACGAGGATATCCAGGTCAACGCCTCGGTGGACGTGCTCCCCGGCGTGAGCGGCCATGCCGACAAGGATGGCCTGATCCGCTGGCTCCAAGGCTTCGAGAAAAAGCCGGAGCTGGTGTTCGTCAACCACGGGGACCCGGATTCGGCGGACAGCTTTACCCGCTGCCTCAATGAGGAGCTGGGCTTCAGGGCCGCCGCGCCATACAGCGGGGCCAGCTTCGACATTCTCCGCGGCGCGTTCATAAACATTACGGAGGGCAGGCCCGTTGCACCGAAAGCCGCCGGACAGCGCAGGAGCCAGCCGGCGTTCATCCGCCTTGTGGCGGCGGCTGAGCGGTTGCTTAAGGTCTGCCGGGCGGCGGAGGGCCGGGCGAACAAGGAGCTCGCCTCCTATGCCGAGCAGCTTAACAGGCTTGCGGATAAGATAGAGAAATAGGCTGCCCATCGCCCAAAGATGGACAGACAGGAGGATAAATATGGCAAATACAGGGTTTGACCCCGGCAGAGCGCTGGGGGATAGGATAAAAGAACTGGGCCGACAGGAGCTGTGCGAGCTTGTTTCAAAGCTCTGCCGCCTGATAAGGGCGGAGGCCGGGCCCATGGCCTTCAGGGGCGGCGTGTTTCCCGAAAATATAAGCCTGGACGAGCAGGGTGAGCCTGCCCTCGGCCCCGGGAAGAAGGATAGCTGGGAAGGGCGGGAGCTCCAGTTCATCGCGCCGGAGCTTTATTGGAACGGCCGCCGCAGCCCGGCGGCAGATGTGTATTCTTTGGGCCTGCTGCTCTATTACGGGGTCAGCGGCAAGCTCCCCCATGAGGGCGAGTGCGAGGATGCCCAGCTTCGACGCATGGGCGGGGAAGACATAAAGGCCCCCCGGTCCGCCGGCCGCCGCCTGGGCGAGATAATCGAAAAGGCCACCCGCTTCAAGGCGGCGGACCGATATCAGAGCCTTGAGGAAATGCAGGTCATGCTGGACGGCTGCGTGAAGAACCTGTATCTGAACGGAGCGCCCAGCGCCGAGGCCATATTCAACAAAAACGACGACGATCTCAGCGAGATCGAGCGCATTATGGTGGGCATAATCGAGCGCGGCGAGGAGGAGCCCTTGCCGGAGCCTGAGGAGGAGCAGCTTGCCCAGGCCCCGTCTGCCGCCGGGGAAAAGCTTTCAGAGGCTGATAAGCCGGAGGCGGAGCCCGGGCAGCCGGAGCTCTCCCAGGAAAAGCCGAAGACGGAGGCCGAGGATGTAAGGCTCTACACCCCCGAGAAGAAAAAGCCCCAGAAACAGAAAAAACCGGCGCCGGAGCCCCGGCCCCAGACAAGGCAGCCCATACCCATCCTGACCGAGGAAAAAAATCCGGAGCTGGAGCCAGTGGTCCTCCGCCAGAGCGTGACTCCCGCCGTCCAATACGGCAAGAGCGCCGAGAGAGAGCGGAAAATAGCCCAGGAGATAAAGAAACGCCGGAGCCATGGCATGGTGAAGGTTTTGGTGCTGTGCGCGGCGCTTATCGTCACGGCGATAATAGCCAATGCCATGCTCAAGGACTTTGTATGGAACGATGATGACGGCGGAAGCTCAACGCCCAGCAATCCCTCCATCGACGCCGTCCCCACC
>DBGBEC010000290.1:0-11577 GCA_048477415.1 Candidatus Limivicinus sp.
ATAGAGTTATTATAAGGGGGATCGCAGGCTATGGATAACGAGGATGTGTTTGAGATACGCGCGGACATGGTAAGTCTGGAGGTAAGAGACCGGGAGACCGGGCGGGTATTCCGCCGGGAGCTCCCCATAGACTACTATGAAAACGCAAACCTCCTCAGGCTCAGCGGCGAGAACCTGGACGGCAGCGTTTCACAGCTTGTTTTCTATTCCGCCAGGGGCCTGGAACGGATGAAAGACCTTACGGGCAAGGGCCCCGACTATGACCCCTGCGGGGGACACAGCCGCTGAAACGGCCCCGGGGCAGAGGCACCGGGAAAACGGGAATGAAACTTCGTGGGCTTTGCGGCGCGATACAGCAGATACAAGAGTTTTGCGCATGAAGCTTTCGCGCTTTCTTTTCGCTTGCCCCGGAGGAACAAAAGAATGGCAAATATGGAGGTAAATGTATGATCAAAAAAACACTTATCATCAACGGCGTTTCAAGAAACCTCATTCTGGACAAGGACGAGACCCTGGCCACAGTGCTGCGTGAGCATCTGCTGCTCACCGGCTGTAAAATAGGCTGCGGCGAGGGCCACTGCGGAGCCTGCAACGTGATCCTCAACGGCAAGGTCTGCCGTTCCTGCCTGATGAAGATGAGCAGGCTGAAGGACGGGGACGAGATCACCACCATAGAGGGCGTGGGCACGCTCAGCGACATGCACCCCCTTCAGGTGGCCTGGATGGCCTATGGCTGCGCCCAGTGCGGCTTCTGCACCCCGGGCTTCATCATCAGCGCAAAGGTCCTTCTGGAGCAAAACCTGAACCCCAGCCGCCAGGAGGTGCGTGACTGGTTCAACAAGAACCGGAACCTCTGCCGCTGCACCGGATACAAGCCCCTGATAGACGCGGTCATGGCCGCCGCCGCCGTGATGCGGGGCGAGATGAGCAAGGAGGACCTGGTCTTCAAGCCCACCGGCGACAGCATAAAGGGCAGCAGATACATCCGTCCCTCCGCCGCCCAAAAAGTCACCGGCACCTGGGACTTCGGCGCGGACGACGCTCTGAAAATGCCCGAGGGCACCCTGCGTCTGGCCCTGGTCCAGGCAAAGGTCTCCCACGCCAACATCAAAAGCGTGTGTACCTGCGAGGCGGAGAAGATGCCCGGCGTCTACCGGGTGATCACCGCCAAGGACATAAAGGCCGCCGGAGGCACCAACAGGATAAACGGCCTTGTCATGCTGCCGAAGCACAACAAGACCGACGGCTTTGAACGCCCCGTCCTCTGCGACGAGAAGATATTCCAGTTCGGCGACGCTATCGCCATCGTGGCGGCGGACACCGTGGCCCACGCCCAGGCCGCTGCCGACGCGGTCAGGGTGGAGATAGAGGAGCTCCCCGCCTATATGAACGCGCTGGACGCCATCGCCCCCGACGCCGCCGAGATACACCCCGGTATCCCCAACCTCTTCTTCGAGACCAACTGCATAAAGGGCGAAGACTTTGACTGGGACAGCGTCCCCGACGAGCAGCAGATAGAGATCGAGAGCTACTGCTCCCGCCAGCCCCATCTGCACCTGGAGCCCGACTGCGGCTACGGCTATATAGACGAGGACGGCATGGTGACAGTCCACTCCAAGTCCATCGGCATACATCTGCACATGCCCATGATAGCCGACGGTATCGGCGTACCCATGGAGCAGCTCCGCCTGGTGCAGAACCACGCCGGCGGTACCTTCGGCTATAAATTCTCCCCCACGAACGAGGCCCTTATCGGCGCCGCCGTCAAGATCACCGGCAGACCCTGCACCCTAATCTTTGACCAGTTCCAGAACATAACCTACACCGGCAAGCGCTCTCCCGCCTTCATGCACATAAAGCTGGCCGCGGACAAGAACGGCAAACTTCTGGCCCTCTGGGGCGACAACTATGTGGACCACGGCCCCTACTCCGAGTTCGGCGACCTGCTGACCATGCGGCTCAGCCAGTTCACCGGCGCGGGCTACGGCATAGGCTCCATCCGCAACAGGAGCCAGACCGTGTTCACGAACCACGCCTGGGGCTCCGCCTTCCGGGCCTATGGCTCTCCCCAGTCCTTCATGGGCTCTGAGATAGCCATCGACTGCCTGGCCGCCAAGATGGGCATAGACCCCTTCGAGATGCGGGCCATGAACTGCTATAAGGAATCCGAGGCCAGCACCATCCCCACCGGCTACGCCCCCGACGTCTACTGCGAGGAGGCCCTGTTTGACAAGGCCCGTCCCCTGTACGAGGCCGCGAAGAAGAGAGTGGCCGAGAAAAACGCCGCCTCCGACGGCCGGTATAAATACGGCATAGGCGTGTCCCTGGGCGTATACGGCTGCGGCCTGGACGGGGTGGATACCTCCTCCGCCGATGCGGAACTGAACCCGGACGGCAGCGTCACCATGTACGCCTCCTGGGAGGACCACGGTCAGGGCGCCGACATGGGCGTTCTGGTCTCCTCCCACGAAACTCTGCGCCAGGCGGGCATAAGGCCCGAGCAGATAAAGCTCGTCATGAACGACACCAAGCTGACGCCCAACTCCGGCCCCGCCGGCGGCTCCCGCTCCCAGGTCATGACGGGCAACGCCTGCCGTGTGGCGGCAGAGAACCTTGTCTCCGCCATGAAGAAGGCCGACGGCAGCTTCCGCAGCTATGACGAGATGGTGGCCGAGGGGATAGCGACCCGGGTCACGGGCAACTGGGCCGCCACCTTCTGCGCCGATCACCCCATCGACCAGGACACCGCCCAGGGCGACCCCTTCTCCGTCTACATGTACACCATTTTCCTGCCCGAGGTCCAGGTAGATACCCAGACCGGCAAGGTAAAGGTGGAGAAGTTCACCTGCGTGGCGGACGTGGGCACCATAATGAACAGGCTTCTGGTGGAGGGCAACTTCTACGGCGGCCTGGTCCAGGGCATAGGCCTGGCCCTGAGCGAGGACTTTGACGACCTGAACAGAGAGACCAGCCTTCTCAAGTGCGGCATCCCCTACCCCAACGACGCTCCGGACGACATAGAGCTCCACTTCAACGAGACCTACCGGCCCGAGGGCCCCTACGGCGCGGCAGGCTGCGGCGAGGCTCCCCTGGACGCCCCTCACCCGGCCATCCTCAACGCCATCTACAACGCCACCGGTGCCCGCATCACCCGGGTCCCCGCAAGGCCCGACAAGGTGCTTGCCGCCCTGAAGGCTCTGGAAAAATAATTTAACTCCGGCAGAGATCATGCTATAATAGAGAGGCGGCTTGCAGTGTCAGAGGGGGTCGTCCTGGGCTCCCTCCCTGAGGGAGCTGTCAGCCGCAGGCTGACTGAGGGAGTTGCACCTGTAGCCGGAGAACTGCCAGGCTAAGACACGAGGCTTATGACCCTTGCCGCTTGTCTCACTTTTACCTATTTTTGACAGTCTCAAAGGCGGCTTGCCGCCTGAGACTGTCAAAAATCTATTGCAATAGACGAAGAACTGTTATAAGGCTGGTGACGCTATGGCTTATATAAAAGACCGGGGCTCCACTCATGTGTACAAGGTCAGCAGGCTCTCGAAAGAGGAGATGGACAGCATGATAAGCAGGTGCGTCTATGAGCAGCCGGCCTACTGTGTGGCGGCCTGCCCGCTGAAGCTGGACAGCAAGGCGCTGGTCCAGGCCGTGGCAGAGGGCAGGCTCAAAAAGGCCATGCAGATCTACGAGCGGATAGCGCCCTTCCCGATCATCCTGGCCGCCGGCTGCTCCGCCCCCTGCGAGAGCCGCTGCCGGCTGGGCGAGATAGGCGACAGCCTGGCCATAAGGGATATCGAGCTTGCCCTGGCGGCCCAGGCCGGGAGCAGCCGGGGCGGCGGGGTGTTCCGCATGAAAAAGAAAAAGACCGCGGCCGTCCTGGGCGCGGGGCTTTTCTGCCTGCTGCTGGCGGGGGAGCTTGAGAAAAAGGCCTATCCTCTCACCGTGTTCTGCGCCGAGGCCGACCTGGAGAGCTATCTGAGAGCCGGGGCAGGCTTCCTGCCGGAGGAGCTTTTCCAGGCGGAGCTCCAGCGCCTTGGGGCCATGGACATCGAATTTGAATTTTCCCAAAGCATCGACAGGGGCTTTATAGAGCGGACGCGGGCCTCCTTCGACCTGCTCTGTCTTGAATACGGCCTGGCGGAGGAATTTTTCCCGGGCCGGAACTACAGCGAAGAGCTCTGCCTTTTCGAGGAGGAGGGCATAGTCTCCGCCCCGGCGGGGGAGGTGCTGCCCTGCGCCCTGGCGGCAAAGCGCGGCGCCCTCACCGTGGACAGGCTGGCCCAAAACGTGGATCCCCGCAGCATGCGCGGGGAGGAGGGCAGCGCGGACAGCCGGCTCTTCACCTCTCTCGAGGGGGTGAAAAAGCTGCGCCGGGTGGAGAAGACCGGGGAGATCTACAGCCCTGAGCAGGCCCGGGAGGAGGCCGGCCGGTGCATACAGTGCAGCTGCCAGGAGTGCATGAAGGGCTGCGCCTATCTCAAGCACTATAAGAAGCACCCGGGTCTTTTGGCCCGGGAGATATACAACAACACCCAGATAATAATGGGCGACCACCAGATGAACAAGCCCATGAATTCCTGCGCCCTCTGCGGCCAGTGCACCGTCACCTGTCCCAGCGGCTTCGACATGGAGCGGGTGTGCCGTCTGGCCCGGGAGAACATGGTCTCCACGGACAAAATGCCCCTGGCCCCCCACGAGTTCGCCCTGATGGACATGATGTTTTCAAATGGCGAGGCCTTCCTCTGCCGAAAGCAGCCGGGCTTTGAGCGCTGCCGCTATGTGTTCTTCCCCGGCTGCCAGGCGGCGGCGATCGCGCCGGAGACGGTGAGGGCCGCCTATGCCGACCTGTGCGAGAGGCTGCCGGGGGGCGTGGCCCTTATGCTGGGCTGCTGCGGTGCCATATCAGACTGGGCGGGCCGCTATGAGCTCTACGGTCAGACGAGGAGGTTCATAGACGAGGAACTCGCCGGGCTCTCCGACCCTGTCATTATCGCCGGCTGCCCAAGCTGCCGCAAAACGCTCAGCCGGGACCGGGCGGCGGAAGTGGTCGGCATATGGGAGCTGCTGGAAAAGCTGGGCCTGCCCCAGAGTGCCGTCCGGGCTGAGCGGCCCTTCGCCCTTCACGACTCCTGCGGTGCGAGGGGCGACAGCGCCACCCAGGCGGCTATACGCGGCATAGCGAAGAGCCTGGGCTGCGAGCTGCTGGAGACGGAATATTCCGGGGACAGCTCGCCCTGCTGCGGCTATGGCGGGCTCACCGCCTATGCCAATCCCCCCCTTGCCCGGGAGATGACAGAGAAATGTCTTGAGCGCTCCGACGCGCCGTATATAAGCTACTGCATGGCCTGCCGGGACAGATTCGCGAGAGAGGGCAGGGAGTCTGTCCACATCCTTGAGCTCGTCTACGGCAAGATGGCGGGGCCCCCGCCGGATATCAGCGAAAAACGCTATAACCGGCTCAGGCTGAGAGAGGAACTGCTCCGGGATATCTGGGGCGAGGAGACAGAAAACGTGGAGAGAGATCTTGAACTTGAATTCAGCCCCCAGGCGCTGAAGCTGATGGACGAGAGAATGATACTGAAAAGCGACATTATCTCCGTCATGGAATATATCCGCGAAAGCGGCGAGGCGATAGAGGACCGGGACACCGGGCTCTACATCGGCCGCCGACGCGTTGGCAACGTGAGCTTCTGGGTGAAATTCACCCGGGAAGGGGACAGCCGCTATATCGTGCACAGCGCCTACAGCCACAGGATGCAGATAGAACGGAGGCTTTGAAATGGCGGAGAAGAATTATTACAGCATCGACCCCCTGGGGAAGCTCCGCTGCCTTAAATGCGGGGTGGCCTTGGAAAAGGGCCGGGCGAAATTCATGTATCTTGACAACGGCTTCCCCGTGGAGCTGCCGGTCTGCCCGGTGTGCGGCTTTGTCTATGTGCCGGAGGAGCTGGCCCTGGGCAAGGTGCTGGCGGTGGAACGGGCCCTGGAGGACAAATGAAGGGCCATCCGGGGGGCAGGGAGCACAGCCTGCGCATGCTGAGCCTCTCCGGGCTCCGCCGGGGCCGGGTGCTGGACATGGGCGCCGGGGCGGGCGAGAGCCTGGAGCTTATGAAGGGACTGGGCCTTCAGGCAGAGGGGATAGACCTCTGCCCCAGAGGCGGCGGCGTGCTCCGGGGCGACATGCTCTCCCTCCCCTATCCCGGGGCGAGCTTTGACGGGGTGATGAGCCAGTGCAGCTTTTATCTCAGCGGGGACGTGGCCGCCGCTCTGGCCGAGGCCCACCGGGTGCTGAGGTCGGGGGGAGCTCTTATGCTCTCCGACGTCTGCTTCCAGGACATCTCCCCAATGATAAGGGCCGCAGGCTTTGAGATCGCCCTGGAGGAGGACATGAGCGCCCAGTGGCGGGAATATTATCTTGAGGCGCTCTGGCGGGAGGACGAGATCTGCACCCCCGTCCGGGGAAAGTGCAGGTATATGCTGTATATATGCAGGAGGGTGTGAAAAATGGACCTTATGGACAGGATCCTTGAGCTGTCCCGTTACGGGTATTTCTGCTCGCAGATACTTGGTATACTGGCCCTGGAGACCCTGGGGGAGGAAGATCCCCGGCTCGTGAAGGCCCTGGGCGGGCTGAACGGCGGCGTGGGCTTCAGCGGGGGCTGCTGCGGCTGTCTGAGCGGAGGGGCCTGTCTCCTCTCCCTCTTCACCGGGAAGGGCGAGGACACCGGCTACGAGCTGCCGGAGCACAAAAGCTGCATGAAAGCCTTCACCGACTGGTTCGCCGAGGAGATGACCGGGAACTACGGCGGTATCGACTGCCGTGACATCACCCGGGGCAATCCCGCCAGGCGTGTGGAGCACTGCCCGGGCATTATCGCGGAGAGCTACATGAAATGCATGGAGCTCCTGGCGGAGAGAGGGCTGATATAAAAATGCCGCGAGTGACAAAAAGCGTGTGCCCCGTCTGTCTCAGAGTGCTGAGAGCGGAGATATCCGCCGGAGAGGGCGGGGTGTATATGAAAAAAAGCTGCCCGGAACACGGGCAGTTTTCCGCCCTGATATGGGAGGGCAGTGAGAGCTCATACCTTGATTGGGAGACAAAAAACAGCGCTGCGGAGTCTCCGGTGGACCCGAAGCCCGTCAGCCGGGGCTGCCCCTACGACTGCGGCCTGTGCGAGGAGCACCTGCGCCGGGGCTGCTGCGTGCTGCTGGAGCTCACCAGCCGCTGCAACCTCCGCTGTCCCGTGTGCTTTGCCGGAGCGGGAGAGGGCGAGGCCCGGGATCTGAGTCTTGAGGAGATAGCAGAGCAGTATGACTATCTCATGGCCCACGGCGGCCCCTTTAACATCCAGCTCTCCGGCGGCGAGCCCACGGTGCGGGACGACCTGCCGGAGATAATAGGTATGGGCCGGGAAAGGGGCTTTGATTTTTTCCAGCTCAACACCAACGGTCTGCGCCTTGCGGAGGAGGCGGACTATGCCCAAAAGCTGAGAGCCGCGGGGCTCGACACCGTTTTTTTGCAGTTTGACGGGCTGAGAGACGGGGTGTATCTCCGTCTGCGGGGCAGGCCCCTGCTGGACACGAAGCTGAGGGCCCTTGAAAACTGCGCCGCGGCGGGGCTCGGCACGGTGCTCGTGCCGGTGATAGCGGCGGGACTTAATGAGGATCAGGTGGGGGATATCCTCCGCTTTGCCCTAAAACGGCTCCCGGCGGTCCGGGGAGTACACTTCCAGCCGCTCAGCTATTTTGGCCGCTGCGGCCTGGAGCGGCCGGAGAGGCCCGTGACGATCCCCCGGATGCTGCGCCTTATCCGGGAACAGACCGGCGGCAAAATGCGGGAGGAGGACTTTTCCGGCGGCGGCGCCGAAAATCCCTATTGCTCCTTCCACGCGAGCTATCGGCTTCAGGGGGATGGCTCGCTGAAACGCCTGCCCCGGCGCGCGGAGGGCTGCTGCACCGGCTCTGAGGATTCCCGCGGCGCGGTAGCCGCCCAGTGGCGGGGCAGTGCAGGCTCCTTTGGCGAGCTGACCATGGGCGAGACCTCCGCCCTGGACGAATTTTTAAGGCAGATGCACGCCCGGACCTTCGCCGTCTCCGGCATGTTATTCCAGGACGGCTACGATCTGGACCTGGACCGGCTGCGCCGCTGCCATATCTGCGAGCTGGACAGCCGTTACGGCATGGTGCCCTTCTGCGCCTATAACCTGACGGATACTGAAGGAAGGTCCATATACAGAAAATGAAAATATCCGCCATCGACGCCTTCATCACCGCCCAGGAGGGCCTGGTCCCCACAGACCGGGCGGCGATAGAAAAAATGCAGCTTCAGCGCCTTAACCGCCTGCTGGCCCGTGAAAAGGCCCGGGGAGGCTTCTACTCTGCCCTGCCCGGGCGGCTGGACAGCCTGGAGGAGCTCAAAGATCTGCCCTTTACCACCGAGGAGGACCTGGCCCACAACGCTTTTGGCCTGCTTCTCTGTTCCCAGGCGGACATACAGCGCGTCTTGTCTGACGCCACCAGCGGCACCACCGGCGCCGCGAAGCGGGTCTTCTACACCGAGAGGGACTGTGAAAACACCGTGGCCCTCTTTACGGCGGGCCTGAGCGAGCTTGTCTTTCCCGGCAGCGTCACCATGATATGCATGCCCTTTTCCGGCCCCAACGGCCTGGGCGAGCTTATCGGCCGGGCCATTTCCGCCCTGGGCGCGAGGCCGCTGAAGGTAGGGGCGGGGAGGAGCTATGCCGAGTTGGGAGAACTACTTCGCCGGGAGCGGCCCGACACCTACGTGGGCATGCCTGTCCCTCTTCTCAGCCTGCTCCGCTTCCAGGGCCGGGGCAGCCTGGAGCGGGCCCTTGTCAGCGGCGACTCCTGCCCGGAGCGGCTCCTCAGGGAGTGCTCCGCCATTCTGGGGTCAGAGCTCTTCCCCCACTACGGCTCACGGGAGATGGGTCTGGGCGGGGCCATATGCTGCTCCGCCCACCGGGGCATGCACCTGCGCGAGAACCATGTGATAGCCGAGATAGTGGACAGCCGGGGCCGGCCTCTGCCCGACGGAGAGTTTGGAGAGCTGGTCATAAGCACTATCGGCATGGAGGCAATGCCCCTTATCCGCTATAAGACCGGCGACCGCAGCCGCATACTCCCCGGTCCCTGCCCCTGCGGCAGCCGGGTAAAAAGGCTGGACAGCGTGGAGCGTCTGGGAGACGCCGCCCTTATGCTCCGCCTGGACCAGGAGCTTTTCCAGCTCCCCGGCCTAATAGACTATTCGGCAGAGCGCCGGGAAGGCAGCCTTTTCATCAAGGCCCTCACCGACGGCAGCCCCCTGGACCACGAAATAAAAAGCCGGGCGGAAAAGCTCCTCTCCCGGGAGGAGGTCCGCGTCCAGGCAAAAAAAGCCACCCCCCAGGACCGCCCCCTGTACGCCGGGAAAAGAAGGCTCCTCGGCATTGGATGAGCCCCGGTGGCAGGCCCTGAAGCTATGAACACTATGTACCGCCGCCGAAAGGCGGCGGTCGGGGTCTTTATACCCGGCCCCTCAGCCCGGCAGAGGCCTGCCTTACGCCGGGAGCCATGCCATTTTCCCCCTGTACGGCGCTCACAGCGTCAGGATAGACTCGCAGCACCTGAAATCGCTGTCGATATTGTGCGCAATGAAGCGGACCTTGAAGTTCCGGGGGTTGCACATGACCTGGGTCGAACCGCCGGACACATCCAGGTCCTCGGGCAGCACGAACTTGATACATTTTACCAGCACATCCCGGCAGGCGGGGAAATTGTGGGCCGGGATGGTCATGGCCTTGGTGCCCCGCTGGAACTCCATGCCGTTCGCGTCCACCTCGGTCAGCAGCACCGCCAGAGCGACGCGCTTTCCGGGGCAGACGTTTTTAATGGTCACATCCATTTGGATGATACGCCCGAGAGATTCCAGATATACGTCGCCCATATCCACTACTACAGAGTCGGAGCAGCCGTCCACAGCCAGATCCACCGGCACGGGACAGTCCTCCGGATTTACTACCACATCACACTCAACGACCACTGTCGGCTCCGGAAAGCTGACCACGTTGCCCTCGGTGTCGGTGTAGGTGATGGACTCGTTCACAAGCTTTGTGCCGGGGTTCAGCCCCACATGCTCGATGAAGAAGTCCAGCGTGGCGCTCTCCGGGGAGGAGACGCCAAGGGCGGGGATGGTCCAGCGCAGTGACCGGGAGTCTATCATAGTCGCGCTGCCGGCCGTGGGGCTCATAATGCTGGTGATGGCGAAATCTGCCGTCACCGTCTCGTTTATCTCAATATTAGTCGCGCCGGTCTTGGAGATGTTGGCGGCCAGCTCCGCGAAGAGCTGTTCCAGATCCGCCGCGTCAGGGGTGACGGCCACATGAGTCGCGCTGGGATCGCTGGCCCATTCTTCCAGGGCGGTGACGTCCACTCCGTCAGAGCCGACAAGCCCTATACAATAGATCGTTATACCCTGGGCCCGGGCTGCGGCGGCCACCGGGACAGGGGGCGCACCGGCGGTGGTATTGCCGTCGGTGAACATTACGATGACCTTGGCGTTGCTGGAGCTGGGATCAAAAAGCCCGACGGCCCGGGTGAACGCGTCGGCATGGTTGGTGCTCCCGCCGGCTATCAGCGAGTCCACGGCGTTTTTCAGGGTGGCCACGGAGCTTATCATCTGGGTGTTCTGGGTAGCGGTATCGGCAAAGCTGACGATACCGATGTGGCTGCCGGAGCCTATCTCGCCGCTGCCCTGGCCGCCGGTGGACTGGGCGATTATATCGATAAAGGTCTTGGCGCCGGCCTTCATGCTGGCCAGCGGTGCCCCGGTCATACTGCCGGAGCGGTCCAGGACCAGGGCAATATCAGTGGGGTTGGTGACAATGTCTGGAGCCGCTGTGAGAGCAAGCGTTACTCTCAAAGAGCCGTCGCAGTCTATGCGCTCCGCATTGAGCACCTTGTTGGAGTTAGTAATACCCATTTTTGTATTACTCCTTTCTTGGGGCAGCGCCCCAAATCAGTTTATGTGCCGGAGGGGAAATGTGATAATAAATATAAGCAGAACTGCGGGGAGGCGCACTTGCCCGGGGCACGGTTTTGTGTTACTATCCGGTAAATGGGAGGGATACAGCAGTGGACAGGACAGAGTTTGAGACCTATATACGCGAAGCCTATGACACCGAGCCGGACTATCCCTGGGAGAAGCAGTCCTCCTATGCGGTGTACCGACACCGGGGGAACCGGAAGTGGTTCGCCGTCGTCCTGGATATCCCCGGGGCGAAGCTGGGGCTCCAGAGCCGGGAGCAGATGAGCATAGTGAACCTGAAGTGTGAGGAGCGGCTGATGGGCTCCTTTCTGGGAAGGCCCGGGATATACCCGGCCTATCACATGAACAAGGCCAACTGGCTCTCCCTGGCCCTGGACGGCAGCGCCGACAATGATGATATAAAGCTGCTCCTGAGCCTGAGCCACAGCCTTACCGCCCCAAGCCCCCGGACAAAGCGAAAAACCAAGGCCCCCCGGGCAGACACAGCAGCCACATGACCCCCTCTTTCCCCTCGGGGAGGGAGCCAGGGGGCG
>DBGBEC010000291.1:0-9846 GCA_048477415.1 Candidatus Limivicinus sp.
CGTGGGCTCTCAGCGGCTGATAGGCGAGATCCTTAATATGACCGGCGACACCGCTTCCATACAGGTGTATGAAGAGACCTCCGGCATCGGCCCCGGCGCTGTGGTCGAGACCACAGGCATGCCCATGTCTGTGGAGCTTGGGCCCGGCATGCTGGACAACATATACGACGGCATACAGCGCCCCCTGCCCGAGATAAGGGCCCTGGCCGGAGACAGTATCACCAGGGGCATTGACGTGCCCGCCCTGAACCGTGAGAAAAAGTGGGACTTTGTGCCCGCGGCAAAGGCCGGGGACAAGGTGACAGCCGGCGATGTTCTGGGCACCGTACAGGAGACCAGCGCCATTCTCCATAAGATAATGGTCCCCCGGGGCGTGTCCGGCACCGTTGTGAGCGTGGAGAGCGGCGAGCATGTGGTAACGGACGTGGTGGCCGTGGTAAGGGATGACAAGGGCAAGGACCATGAGCTGAGCATGATACAGCGCTGGCCCGTGCGTATTGCCAGACCCTATACCAGGAAATATGTCCCCAGCAGCCCCATGAACAGCGGCCAGCGCATTATAGACACCATGTTCCCCATCGCCAAGGGCGGCACGGCCGCCGTCCCCGGTCCCTTCGGCTCCGGCAAGACCGTTGTGCAGCACCAGCTGGCGAAATGGTCTGATGTGGACATAGTGATTTACATAGGCTGCGGCGAGCGCGGCAACGAGATGACCGACGTGCTCATGGAGTTCCCCGAACTGAAAGACCCGAGAAACGGGGAGCCCCTCATGAAGCGCACTGTGCTTATCGCCAATACCTCCGATATGCCCGTGGCGGCCCGCGAGGCGTCTATATACACAGGCATAACCATTGCAGAGTATTTCCGCGACATGGGCTATGACGTGGCCGTTCTGGCCGACTCTACCTCCCGCTGGGCAGAGGCTCTTCGTGAGATGTCCGGTCGTCTGGAAGAGATGCCCGGTGAAGAGGGCTATCCCGCCTACCTGGCTTCCCGCCTGGCCCAGTTCTATGAGCGCGCCGGCTGTGTGGAGTGCCTGGGCTCTGACGAGAGGCGGGGCTCCGTCACCGCGATAGGCGCCGTTTCCCCTCCGGGCGGCGACATTTCAGAGCCTGTTTCCCAGGCCACCATGCGCATCGTCAAGGTGTTCTGGGCCCTGGATTCCAGCCTTGCCTACGCCCGCCATTTCCCGGCCATAAACTGGCTCACCTCATATTCGCTGTACCTGGATATGCTCGAGCCCTGGTACACCGGCCAGTTCGGCGAGAGCTATATGCGCAACCGTGAAAAGGCCATGCACATCCTCCAGGAGGAGAGCGAGCTCCAGGAGATCGTCCGCCTTGTAGGTCAGGACGCTCTCTCCCCGGCCGACAGGCTCACCATGGAGACCGCGAAGATGATAAGGGAGGACTTTCTCCAGCAGAACGCCTTTGTGGACGAGGACGCCTATTCCTCCTACGCAAAGCAGTTCCGGCTTCTGGACGTCATCCTCCGCTATGACGCGCTCTGCCGTGAGGCTCTCGGCAAGGGCGCTGATATGAACGGCCTCTTCGCCATTTCCGCCAGAGAGAAAATAGGCCGCGCCAAAATGGCCGACCCGCAGAACTTCGCCGCTGATTACGACGCCATAGAGGAGCTCATGAAGGCGGAGATCCAGGAAGTCATTGCCGGAGGTGAGGACGAATGATCAAGGAATATAAAACGATAAGAGAGATCGCCAGCCCCCTTATGGTGGTGGAAAACGTCGAAGGCGTCACCTATGACGAGCTGGGCGAGATAGAGCTGCCCAGCGGCGAACTGCGCCGCTGCAAGGTCCTTGAGGTAGAGGGGAGCCGGGCCGTGGTCCAGCTGTTTGAATCTGCCCAGGGCATAAACCTGGCCGAGTCAAAGGTCCGTTTCCTGGGCCATCCCCAGGAGCTGGCAGTGTCCGAGGATATGCTGGGCCGTGTATTCAACGGCATGGGCATGCCCATCGACGGCGGACCCGAGATCCTGGCAGAGGCCCACATGGATATAAACGGCCTGCCAATGAACCCCGCCGCCCGGGCCTACCCGGCCGAGTTCATACAGACCGGCGTATCCACTATCGACGGGCTGAACACTCTGGTCAGGGGCCAGAAGCTGCCCATATTCTCCGGCTCCGGCCTGCCCCACGCGGCCCTGGCCGCCCAGATAGCCCGCCAGGCCAGGGTCCTTGGCGACAACGAGACCTTCGCCGTGGTGTTCGCGGCCATCGGCATCACCTTCGAGGAGTCGGAGTATTTTATAAACGACTTCCGCCGTACCGGCGCCATCGACCGGACCGTGGTCTTCTCGAACCTGGCGAACGACCCGGCTGTCGAGCGCATAGCCACCCCCCGCATGGCCCTGACCGCCGCCGAGTATCTGGCCTTTGAAAAGGACATGCAGGTCCTTGTTATCCTGACCGACATCACAAACTATGCCGAGGCCCTCCGCGAGGTCTCCGCGGCCAAGAAGGAAGTTCCCGGCCGCCGCGGCTATCCCGGATACCTCTATACCGACCTTGCCACCATGTACGAGCGGGCCGGCCGCCGCCAGGGCAAGAAGGGCTCTATCACCATGATCCCCATCCTGACCATGCCCGAGGACGACAAGACCCATCCCATCCCCGACCTCACCGGCTACATCACCGAGGGCCAGATAATCCTCAGCCGTGAGCTGCACCGCAAGGGCGTTGTGCCCCCGGTGGACGTGCTGCCCTCTCTGAGCCGTCTGAAGGACAAGGGCATAGGCGAGGGCAAGACCCGCGAGGACCATTCCGGTACCATGAACCAGCTCTTCGCCGCTTATTCCAGGGGCAAAGACGCCAAGGAGCTGATGACTATTCTGGGCGAGGCCGCCCTCTCCGATGATGACAAGCTCTTTGCCAAATTCGCCGAGGAGTTTGAAAAGGTCTATGTAAGCCAGGGCAACAATACCAACCGCAGTATCCAGGATACCCTGGACATCGGCTGGCAGCTTCTCAGTATCCTGCCCCGGCGTGAGCTCAAGCGCATAAAGCCCGAGCTTATTGAAAAATACATGCCCAAGAAGTAAACCAATACCTATACTTTTAAACGGAGGTGACGCTTTTTGGCAGGCACCGCGATAACCCCCACCAGAATGGTGCTCAATCAGCTCAAAGGCCGGCTCAAGACCGCCCGCCGGGGCCACAAGCTCCTGAAGGACAAGCGGGACGAGCTTATGCGCCAGTTTATGGATGTGGTGAAGCTCAACAAGCAGCTTCGTACCCGCGTGGAGGAAGGGCTCACTGGGGCTTTCGCCTCTTTGCAGGTGGCCAGCGCCATAATGTCCCCGGAAATGCTGGAGCAGGCGCTGCTCTATCCCCGGCAGAGCGTGGAGCTGGGGCAGAAGTTCAAAAACATCATGAGCGTGAACGTGCCCGAATACAGCTTCCACACCAAAAATAACGACCCCAGCGAGATATATCCCTACGGCTTTGCCCAGACCTCCGGCGAGCTTGACGACGCCCTCGAAAAGCTTGCCCAGGTGTTCCAGGACATGCTTGAGCTGGCCCAGGTGGAAAAGACCATGCAGCTTTTGGCCGAGGAGATAGAGAAGACCCGCCGCCGGGTCAACGCCCTGGAGTACGTTATGATACCAGAGCTGGTGGGAAACATAAAATACATCGCCATGAAGCTTGAGGAGAACGAAAACTCCACCAAGGTCCGGCTGCTGAAGGTAAAGGAAATGGTCCTCCAGCAGGCCCACGGCTACAAGTAAAAAACAAAAAGCCGCCTTTTGGCGGCGCGCGTAAGACAGAGTTGACTGATATCGGCCCGGGGCGGCTGCCCCATAGGACGAAAGAAAAAGCAAGTGGGCGGTCACTTGCTTTTTCTTTCGTTCTTAATATTTATCCGTCTTTTTCCCGTTGCAAGCTCTGCAAAGCATTTGGCAGTTGTCCGGCTGTGTCTGCCCCGGGCCTCAGAGCCAGTTATGGGTCTTCAGCCAGGCGGCGGAGGTCTTCAGGGCCGCTGCGGTTTTGGTCTCCAAGACTACGCGGCAGCGGCATTCTTCCGCCAGGCGGAGATAGGAGGGGAGGTCCATTTCCCCGTCGCCCAGAGCCAGATGGACGGAGGGGCCCCGGGCGTCGTGCATGTGCATGTGGCAAAGCCGATCCTTCCGCCGGAGGATACGGGGCCGGTCGGAAAAACCGATGGCCTCGTCATGGCCGATGTCATAGGTCAGGCCAAAGCGGGGATCCTCTAACAGCAGGTCCAGGGCGTGGCTGAGAAAGGGCAGCTCAAAGCCGTCGGTGTTCTCGATACACACCTTTATATCCCGCCCGCCTATGGCCCGGCTGGCCTCCTCCCTGAAAAGCCGGAGCTTTTCCAGATAAAGTCCCTCGTTTTCCGCATAGACGTAGGTGCGCCGCCCGGGAAGGGTGACGTATATGCCCCGGAGCAGATGCATGTTCAGGCTGGGTATGCCCAGCTCCCCCGCCAGCTCCACCGTCTTCAGAAAAGTGTCTGTATATACCCGGGCTATCCCCGGGTTCACGCTGCACGGGTCCAGGCTCTCGTCGATGTGGATGGTGTAGAAAATACCGTATTCCTCTTTAAGCGCCTTCAGCTCTGCCAGGTCCATGGCCTCGGGCTGGTATTGGGGAAAGCTCATGTTCAGTTCGATAAAGCTCAGCCCCAGCTCCCGGCAGAGGGCGGCGGCCTCCCTAATGCTTTCAAGCTCTATTAGAGTGGGCATGCCAAAGCATAGCATATGATCACCGGCCTTTGTACGAATTTGTTTCACCATAACAGAAAGCCGTGGCTCTGTCAATCGGAGGGGGCCGTAAATCTGCCAAAATTTGTCGCGGGATGGCTGCGGGATTTTGTGGAGAACTTCTCTTGACAATAAAAATGTTTTTGCTAAAATGGGTAGCACACTACTTAATGGAGCTGATGGAAATGAACAGGCCAATGCCCGTGGGCGTGCGGCTCTCTGTGCTCAGCCGGGCTTTTCGGCGGCGGCTGGATGAAAAGCTGCTGGAGCGGGGGCTTACCGGCGTGCAGTTCAGCGTTCTGGGCCAGCTTATACGCATGGAGAACGAGGGCGGGACAGAGATAAGCCAAAAGGACCTGGAACGGGTCCGCCGGGTAACTCATCCCACGATGACAGAGATAATAAAGCGCCTGGAGAAAAAGGAGCTAATCCGCTGCGAGACAAGCGGCAGGGACCGGCGGAGGAAACGGGTGATATCCACGGAAAAGGCCCGCTGCCTGCTGGGAGAGGTGGGCCTCTTTGACCAGGAGGTGTTCCTTGACCTCTCCGCGGGGCTCAGCCCGGAGGAAGTGGAGCAGTTTTTGAACTGCGTGGATGTAATGCTGAAAAACGCGGCGGAATGCTGCGGGAAAGGATGTGACGAGGACTGTGGTAAAGACCCTTGTAAAGAGCCTGAGGGAATTTAAAAAACCGGCGGTACTCACTTTTATTTTGATGATAGGCGAGGTCTTTATAGAGGTGCTCATTCCCTTTATAACGGCCGATCTCGTAAACCAGATAAAGGCCGGAGCGGAGCTTGGCCTTATCCTGCGGGAGGGACTTATGCTGGTGCTTATGGCCCTGATATCCCTGGCCTGCGGCGGACTGGGAGGCTTTACCAGCGCCAAGGCCTCCGCGGGCTTTGCCAAAAACCTGCGGCAGGATATATATCACCGGGTCCAGGATTTCTCCTTTGAGAATATCGACAAATTTTCCAGCGCCTCCCTGGTGACAAGGATGACAACGGATATAAACAATGTCCAGTTCGCGTTCATGATGCTTATCCGGGTGGCCATAAGGGCGCCGCTGATGTTCATCTTCGCCATAAGCATGGCCTATATAATGGGCGGGGCCCTGGCGACGACCTTTGTGGTGGTCATTCCCGTGCTTATAGTTGGCCTGCTCATCATCGCCAAAAAGGCCATGCCCGCCTTTCGGGCCGTCTTCAGAAAATATGACCGGATGAACGAGTCTATCGAAGAGAACGTGCGGGCCATGAGGGTGGTCAAGGGCTTTTCCCGGGAAGAGTATGAGAAGGAAAAGTTCGCCGCCGCCTCCCACGATATATGCAAGGATTTCACCTACGCGGAGCGGGTGGTGGCCCTGAACAGCCCCCTTATGCAGTTCTGCGTGTATTTCAACATGATCTTCGTTCTAAGCGTGGGATCAAAGCTCATCATAAGCAGCGGCGGCACTACGATAGATGTGGGCCAGATCTCCGCCATGCTCACCTATGGCATGCAGATACTTATGTCGCTGATGATGATATCCATGATATATGTCATGCTCACCATGTCCGCCGAGTCGATGAAGAGGATATACGAGGTCCTGGTGGAGGAGCCCTCCATTGAAAACCCGGCGGAGCCCGTCACGGAGGTGGCCAGCGGCGCTATAGACTTTGAGGGGGTGTCCTTCAAATACTCCCGGAAGGCGAAAAAATTTGCTCTGGAGGATATCGACCTGCACATAGAGCCGGGCATGACCGTGGGCATACTGGGCGGCACCGGCTCCAGCAAATCGACCCTGGTGCAGCTCATACCCCGGCTCTACGATGTGAGCCAGGGGCGGGTGCTGGTAGGAGGCGTGGATGTGCGCGACTATGACCTGGATACCCTCCGGGGCGCTGTGGCCATGGTCCTGCAAAAGAACCAGCTTTTTTCCGGCACCATAAAGGATAACCTCCGCTGGGGCGACCCGGACGCAAGCGACGAGGAACTGATCGAGGCCTGCCGCCTTGCCCAGGCGGACGAGTTCATAAGCTCCTTCCCCGACGGGTATGACTCCTGGATAGAACAGGGCGGCGCCAATGTCTCCGGCGGCCAGAAGCAGAGGCTGTGCATAGCCCGGGCCCTTCTGAAAAAGCCCAAGATACTCATCCTGGACGACTCTACCAGCGCCGTGGACACAAAGACCGACGCCCTAATAAGGGCGGGCTTCAAAAGCTATATCCCAGACACCACAAAGATCATCATCGCCCAGCGCGTAGCCTCCGTGGAGGACGCGGACCTTATCCTGGTCATGGACAACGGCCGTATCGCCGCCAGAGGCAGCCATGAGGAGCTTATGAAGTCAAGCCACATCTATCGCGAGATATACCAGCAGCAGAACAAGGGAGGTGAGCTGGATGAATAAGAAAAAAGCGGTCTCCCCCGGCTCCCTTGGCAGGGTGATAAAGAAATTCTTCGGCTATTACCCTGTCATGGCCCCGGTGACAATGGGCTGTATCCTGTTTTCGTCGGTGGTTTCCTCCATACCCTCGCTCTTTGTCCAGAACGTCCTCTCCGTCATAGAAAAATGGTATAAAAGCGGCGACTGGGCGGCGGCGAAGGCCGAGATACTGCCATATATAACGGCGCTGCTGGTCTTGTATCTGCTGTCGATCATCTCCATTACCGTCTATACCCAGCTCATGGCCTATATGACACAGGGCTTTCTGGATAAGCTCCGCCAGGAGATGTTCGACGGCATGCAGGACCTGCCCATCCGCTATTTCGACAGCCATAAGCACGGGGACATCATGAGCCATTACACCAACGACATCGACACCCTCCGCCAGCTCGTGTCCCAGGCCATCCCCGCCTTCATCCAGGCCGGGGCCATCGTCCTGGTGGTCTTTGCCATAATGCTGTATTTCAGCCTGTGGATGACCCTGGTGCTGGTCCTTGGAGTTATGGCGATGTTCCTTGTGACCAAGAAGGTGGGCGGCGGCTCCGCCAGATACTTCATCAGCCAGCAAAAGGCCGTGGCCGAGACCGAGGGCTTCATCCAGGAGATGATGAACGGCCAGAAGGTGATAAAGGTCTTCTGCCACGAGGAGCAGAGCAAAGAGGCCTTTGACAGGATAAACGGGGCCCTCTATGACGACAGCTTCAAGGCTCACTCCTATGCCAACATCCTTGGACCCATACTGAACAACATCGGCAACGTGCTGTATGTTTGCCTGGCCCTGGCTGGGGGCGTGTTCCTGCTCCTCGGGGTGCCGAACCTCTCATTTTCCGGAAAAGCCTTCAGCATAAGCATACTGGTGCCCTTCCTCAACATGGCCAAGCAGTTCACCGGCAACGTGAACCAAGTGTCCCAGCAGATAAACTCCATCGTCATGGCCTCTGCCGGGGCGGGGCGGATCTTCGCCCTCATCGACCAGAAGCCCGAAGAGGACGAGGGCTATGTCACCCTGGTGAACGCCCGGGAACTGCCCGACGGCAGCTATGCCGAGGCGGAGGGACACACGGGCAAATGGGCCTGGAAGCACCCCCATTCAGACGGGAGCCTGAGCTATACCCCTCTCCGGGGAGATGTGCGCATGGTGAATGTGGACTTCGGCTATGAAGAGGGCAAGGAAGTGCTGCACGACGTCTCCGTCTATGCCGAGCCCGGCCAGAAGGTGGCCTTCGTCGGCGCAACCGGCGCGGGAAAGACCACCATCACAAACCTTATCAACCGCTTTTACGACATTGCCGACGGCAAGATACGCTACGACGGCATAAACGTGAACAAAATAAAGAAGTCCGATCTGCGCCGCTCCCTGGGCCTGGTGCTCCAGGATACGAACCTTTTCACCGGCACCGTCATGGACAATATCCGCTATGGCTGGCTGGAGGCCGGGGACGACGACTGCATAGCCGCGGCGAAGCTCGCCGGCGCGGACGATTTTATAAGCCGCCTGCCCGAGGGCTACCACACCATGCTCAGCAACAACGGTGCAAACCTGTCCCAGGGCCAGCGCCAGCTCATCGCCATCGCCCGGGCCGCCGTGGCGGACCCGCCCGTTATGATCCTGGACGAGGCCACCTCCTCCATAGATACCCGCACAGAGGCCATCGTCCAAAAGGGCATGGATAAGCTCATGGAGGGCAGGACCGTCTTTGTCATTGCCCACAGGCTCTCCACCGTAATGGACGCCGACGTGATAATGGTCCTCGACCACGGCCGCATAATAGAGCGGGGAAGCCATGAAAAGCTGATCGCCGAAAAAGGCACCTACTACCAGCTCTATACCGGCGCCTTCGAGCTCGAGTGAGCCCCTGGCGGCGTCAGAAGAAGCCGACTGCATTCCGCATCCATGGGCGCCCTCCCTGAGGGAGCTGTCGGCGAAGCCGACTGAGGGAGTTGCGGCAGAAGCTGAATAAGCACCAGCGCGAAACACGACGCTTCCACCCCTCGCTGTTCTATACCACCCTCCCGCAAGCCATAACTGCGTCAAACTCCATCCGTCGCGGCTTGCGCCGCGCCACCTCCCTCGGGGAGGGAGGCTACAGGGGACGTCAAAAAAAGTTCTGAAGGACCTCGATCCTTCAGAACTTTTTTGATGGGCAGTGCCCCCGGGCTCAGGGCTGTTCGCCTATGCGGCTGCTTATGTAGGCCTCCACCTCCCGGATATCGAGCCCCAGAGCAACTGACAGTTCGCCGTGAAGCATGTCCTTTGCCCGCTTCATCGTGGCCTCCACCCGGCTGCTCTTGGTCTTGCGCTCCGCCATGCGGTGGTTCAGCCCCTTGACGATGGACACCAGAGCCTCGCAGCTATGAAGCTTGAAGAGCTCTTTATAATAGGCGTCCACATGGTTAAAACGGTTGTCGCTGCATATGGCCGGCGCTATGCCGGGCATGGCGGAGATCAGCTCCTCCGCCTCCTTGCGGCTTATCACCGGGCGCATAAATGCCCCTGAGTCCACCGGCGTAAAATACATTCCGCTGCCCGTGAGAGGACAGAGATGGTAGTAGAGCTTATCCTTGGGCGCACCGGACATGTCAAGAGGCTCAATTTTTTCTACCGTACAAACGCCGTTCTCCCCATATATAATTTTGTCTCCTACCGTAAACATAGTCTCAAACCCCTTGATTATACAT
>DBGBEC010000292.1:0-10169 GCA_048477415.1 Candidatus Limivicinus sp.
AAGAGTCTGGGCTGCGGCTCGGAGCCTGGCGCTGCCGGGGCATAGTCACCTTCGTGTCAGACTGCTGGGGGACAGAGTATATGCATCTTTTCACCGCCGACCGCTTCAGCGGCCAGCTCCGCCCCTGTGACGAGGGCGAGCTGCACTGGGTCAAAATGTCCGACATATACTCCCTGCCCATATGGGAGGGGGACAGGATCTTTCTCCGTCTCTTGGAGGAGGATGGCCCATTCTTCTCGCTCAAGCTCTGCTACGAGGGGGAAAAGCTCGCCTCCGCCGCCCTGAACGGCCGGGCCCTGGCGCTCTGAGCTCCCCGCCGGAATCCAACAGGAACAGCGCCCCATTTTTGCTGACGATGGTCTGTCGGCAAAAATGGGGCGCTTTCACTTTTTTCAGATAAAGAATTTTTTATGCAGCGACTCTCTTATGGGCCGGCAGATACCTATCACAATAAGAGTCACCCCCAGGATGAAGCAGGCGGCCAGAGGGTAAAAGGACCAGATAAAGCCCTCGTGGAGCCCGAAAGTGAGGTTGAGCAGGAACTCCACCAGCACCATGAAGCCGCCGCTCAGGATAAACGCGCCGCCGAAGATGAAGAGCTGGCCCCGGCGGAGATAGCGGAACAGGGCCGCGGCCGCCGTGATGATGAGCCCGGCCGCGCAGCATACCGGCAGGGCGAAGCTCAGATACCAGCCCCCGTCCGCGGCAAGGTCTATATACAGCAGGTAAAGCGCCGCGGCGGCAAAGTCGACCGGGATAAAGACCACGGGGTTCGGCCTTTTGAACCATAGAGGCAGCACGCTGACGATATAGAAAAGCACGATGGCCCCGGAGACATAGCCGGACCAGACCACCCGCCCGTTTATCTGCCAGTCGCAGAGCAGGCTTATAACTATGGGCAGGGCAAAGAGCATGCTTATAACGAACAGCAGGCCCGAGCGGTTCACCGTCTCGGCGGGGACGGGCACATCCCTGGGAAAGGGGGGCTGACCGTCCGGACGGCTTATCTCCGGGTGGAACACCGCCGTACCGCAGAGAGGGCAGCGCCTTTCACTGTCCGCCAGCTCCACGCCGCATTTCACACAATACATTGTATTTCACATCCTTTTTGATGAATATGTCTCAGCGCTGGTTGCTCTCCACCTTCACATGGAGCCCCTGCTCACGGAGCACCCGGTAAAAATGCATCTCCAGCTCCGGCTCCTGAATGTTCCTGACAAAGTTCAGATAGAGCCTGTTGTCATAGGAGACTATGCCGCAGTTATAGTGGGCCTTTGAGGGGACGCCTATGATGAAATCCAGCCGCTCCACATAGGGCCTCATCTCCTCCGGCAGGCGGACCGCCCCCAGGTTTGACATGCACAGGCAGGAGCTTATCTCCCCCACGCTGTCAAACACCGCCTTCATGGCCGCGTTTTTCACAAACAGGGGCATTATTTTCAGGAGCTTTGACTTCTCGCTGTTGACATTGGTGGCTATCTTGGCGCTCATCTGCTTGGCAGTCACTTCCATGCCCATCTTGTGGCGGACGATGTCGCATATCTCCTTAAAGCTGTAGTCTCCGAGCTTCGGATCCAGCTCCGGCGTAACGAAGAGAGCGAAGTTCCGCATGGTCCTGCTGGGGAAGAGGCTCCGCAGATTCACCGGTACCAGCACCTTAACCGGCTTTCTCCCGGAACGGCGGGGGACCTTTTCCGCCTGGTGACGGAGTATGGCCTCCATCATGGCCGCGCAGAGAAACTCTGTTATCGTGGCGGAGTATTCCCCCGCCCGGGCCTTGAGCTGGGGCACATCCAGCATGAAGGTGGTCAGATCCACAAAGCCGTCCGGCTCCTTCGTGCCCCGGAGCTGATAGGCGGCGGTCTCCTTCCGCCCGGCGGAGACGCTGCCCGCGTTTTTCAGGAAGCTGTCCTCCAGCTCCTCGGCGGAGGGCTCCTCCAGCCGGCCCAGCACCCCCTCCTCCGCCGGCACATATACGCCGTATTTCCTGAAAAGGTATTCGGCCAAAAGGCTCTTCAGGAAGATGAGCCCTCCCGTGCCGTCCGTAAGGGCGTGGAACAGCTCTACCGACACCCGCCTGTCATATACCAGCACCCTGAAAGCGCATTTTTTTATGGCGGAATAGGGCATATGGGTAAGGGGAAAGCATTTTTCGTCCTCTATGGGCGGGAGCTCGGGTATCCGCTCCAGATAGAACCAGAACAGGCCCCGGCGAAGCCGGACCGCGATGGAGGGGAAGCGCCGGGCGGTGATGTCCAGGGCGGTCTTCAAAAGCTCCCTGTCCACAGGCTCGCTCAGGGTGGCGGAGAGCCGGAAAACGTTGCTCCAGTCCTTTCTCAGGGCCGCCGGATATATCTTCGCCGCGTTATCCAGGGGCAGCCACTGCTGCTTCAGCTCCGGGGACTGGACCTGGTTCAAAAAACGGTTTATCTCCTCAAAGTCGGACATGTTCTCGTTGAGCATGTACAGCACATAGGCGTGCCAGCGCTCCGGGGCCACGATAAGCCGGCTTTTGCAGCCGGAGCTGAGCAGCTTTTCATGGAGGAGCCTGGAATCGTCCAGCATTATCTCGTCCCCGCCCACAAAGATAAGCGAGGGGGGCAGGCCCTTCAGCTCCCCGAAAAGCGGGGAGACCAGGGGGGCGGTCTTATCCTCCGCATAGCAGTCGGCATAAAAGGCCAAAAGCTCCTGGGTCATGGAGGGGTCCACATCCCTGTTCAGCTCATAGGAAGGGCCCGAGGCGCTGAGGTCCGTCCAGGGGGATATGCCGATAAGCCCACAGGGTAAGGGCCGGCCCTTCTCCTTCAGCCGCAGGCACAGGGCGTATATCAGCCCTCCCCCGGCGCTCTCGCCGCAGAGGCATATCTGCTTTGGTGAATATCCCTTGGAGAGCAGGTATTCATAGCTCTCCTCCGCGTCGTCAAGGGCGGCGGGAAAGGGCTGCTCCGGCGCGAGCCTGTAGGCCGCGCAGAAGACCCTCGCCCCGCACTCCGCCGCCAGGGTGGAGCCAAAGCCCTTGGCGTAATCCAGGTCGCCGCAGGTATAGCCGCCGCCGTGGAGATAGAGGATGACCCCGGAGCGCCTTTCATCCCGGGGGCTTATCCAGGCTCCCTCGAAATTTTGGAAGGGGTGCTCCTTTATGAGCACCTCCTTTTTGTGTATGGCCTCCATCAGCTCCCCAAGCTTGTCCTGGCCCTTTCTTGTAGTCTCAAGCGAGCAGGCAGCCACAAAGGGCTTGAAAAAATTCAGTTGTGAGCGTATCAGTTTTGCCGGAAGTCCCATTTTATGATTATCCTTTTGACCGCGCCGCAAAGCGCGTTTTTTTAAGCCTCATTCTATCAGAACAAGCCCCATCCGGCAACAGGCCGGGCGTGCTTTCAATATAACACAAAAGATTAAGAAAAGCCTTCACATCAAATACAGTCAGCTTCGTCTTAGCCTCCCTTGCGTAAAGGGAGGTGGCACGGCGTTAGCCGTGACGAAGGGATCGCGAGGTGGTACAAGCGGAATAAGCAATTGGTCCCTTTTGCATAGCACCTACGAAAAGAAATGTCAAATCCATTCTGCCTGCAAACGATCCCTCAGTCAGCCTTGCGGCTGCCAGCTCCCTTTACGCAAGGGAGCCAAGGGGGCAGCGCGGCTTTTAGCATATAGCATATCATATTATATATCCGGCGGAGCCAATTTCAAGCGCTCCGGGTAAATTTTACAGGCGCGCAACATTCGCCCGCAAAAAACTGTGGACAATGGGCCGGATGTGTGGTATATATGTATACATAAATGCACGGATATCATTATGCTTGTCCGCGCAGTCTGAAAGGGGCTTTGCCATGCTTGAGCTGTCCGCTAAAACAAACCTCCTGGAAGAGAATGACTACCGCTATTCTCTTCAGGACGTAGCCGAACCCATACTTTTCCGTGACATATACGACTATGACCAGGTCCCGAAGCTGGCCTTCAACCACAGGAGGGTGCCCATGTCAATGCCGGAGGATATCTGGATCACCGACACCACCTTCAGAGACGGGCAGCAGTCTGTGAACCCTTACACCCCAAAGCAGATAGAGGATCTATTCAGGCTGCTCTCCAGGCTGGGCGGGCCCTATGGGCTTATTCGCCAGACCGAGTTTTTTATCTATAGCCGACGGGACAGAGAGGCCATCGAGCGCTGTATGAGCCTGGACCTGCGCTTTCCGGAGATAAGCACCTGGATAAGGGCCAGCCGGGAGGATTTCCGCCTGGTGAAGGAGCTGGGGATAAGAGAGACGGGCATTCTGGTATCATGCAGCGACTATCACATATTCAAAAAGCTGAAAATGAGCCGTGGCCAGGCCATGGAGCACTATCTCGCCACGGTGAAGGACGCCTTTGAGGCGGGGGTCATGCCCCGCTGTCATCTGGAGGATATCACCCGGGCGGATTTCTACGGTTTTGTGGTGCCCTTTGTGAACGAGCTTATGAAGCTCTCCCGGGAGGCTGGGATCCCCGTGCGGATAAGGGCCTGCGACACCATGGGCTACGGCGTGCCCTACACGGAGGTGGCCCTGCCCAGAAGCGTGCCCGGGATAATCTACGGCCTTCAGCACTATTCCGATGTGGAGAGCGAGTATCTGGAGTGGCACGGACACAACGACTTTTACAAGGCCGTGTCAAACGCCGCCACCGCCTGGCTCTATGGGGCCAGCGGAGTCAACTGCTCCCTGCTGGGCATAGGCGAGAGAACGGGGAACGTGCCTCTTGAGGCCATGGTCTTTGAATATGCCTCGCTGCGCGGCTCCCTTGACGGGATGGACCCCACCGCCATAACGGAGATAGCCGAATATTTCAGCCGCGAGATAGGCTACAGCATACCGCCCATGACCCCCTTTGCGGGCAAGAGCTTCAACCTGACCCGGGCGGGCATCCACGCCGACGGGCTTTTGAAGGATGAAGAGATATATAATATCTTCAACACCGAAAAGCTCCTCAACCGGCCCGCCGCCGTGGCGGTGAGCAAGAATTCCGGTCTTGCGGGCCTTGCCTACTGGCTGAACCAGAACTACCGGCTCAAGGGGGAGGCGGCTCTTGACAAGCACTCGGAGCTGGTACAGCGCCTCAAGGCCTGGGTGGACGCCCAGTATGAGGACGGTCGGGTCTCCTCCCTCTCCACGGAGGAACTGGAAGAGATAACCGAGGAACTTAGCCAGGGCCGTCTGCGGCCCGGCGGCATAAGGGAGGAAGGGACATGAGAGAGCATAAAAGCATATCCATAGCCGACCAGATATTTGAACAGCTTGAGCGGGACATACTCACCGGGAAATATCCCCGGGGCGAGATACTGAGCGAGCTGCGCCTGTCCACGGAGCTGGGTGTGAGCCGGACCCCCGTGCGCGAGGCCATACGCCGCCTTGAGCAGGAGAACATCCTGGAAGACACAGGCCGCGGCATGCTGGTCCTGGGCATAAGCAGGGATGACATGCTGGACATGTATGAGATACGCCTGCACTTAGAGGGCCTGGCCGCAGGCCGGGCCGCTGCGCGGATAAGCCCGGAGGAGCTCTCCGAGATGTGGGAGACGTTAGAGCTTCAGCGCTTTTATATAGAGCGCGGCAGCCGGGACAGCTCCCTGCAAATAAAGAATCTGGACTCAAAATTCCACGAGCTCTTGTATAAAAGCAGCGGCAGCAAGATCTTTTATGACACGCTGTCCTCCGTGCACAAGAAAATGACAAAATACCGCATGGCCTCTGTGAGCAAGCACAGCCGGGCCGTCCTCTCCCTGGCGGAGCACGAGGCCATACTCAGGGCCCTGGAGGCCCACGACAGCCAACTGGCCGAAAGGCTCACCCGGGAACATGTGCGCAACGCCAGAGACAGTATAGCGGAAATGGAGATATGAAAAAATGGGAATGAATCTTGCGGAGAAAATAATAAGCGCCCATCTGACAGACGGCCGTATGGTCCCCGGTGAAGAGATCGGCCTGCGGATAGACCAGACCCTTACCCAGGACGCCACCGGCACCATGGCCTACCTGGAATTTGAAGCCATGGGAATAGACCGGGTGAAGACCAAGCGCTCTGTGGCCTACATCGACCACAACACCCTCCAGTCCGGCTTTGAGAATGCCGACGACCACCGCTATATCCAGTCGGTCGCCAAAAAGCACGGTATCTGGTTCTCCCGCCCCGGCAACGGTATCTGTCACCAGGTCCATCTTGAGCGCTTCGGCGTGCCGGGCATGACCCTCATTGGCTCCGACAGCCACACCCCCACGGCCGGGGGCCTGGGCATGCTGGCCTTCGGTGCCGGGGGCATGGACGTGGCCGTGGCCATGGGCGGCGGCGCCTATTACATAAACATGCCGAAGGTCATAAAGGTGGAGCTTCGCGGCAGGCTGCGCCCCTATGTGACGGCCAAGGACATAAGCCTTGAGCTGCTGCGGCGGCTGTCGGTAAAGGGCGGTCTGGGCCGTGTGATCGAATGGGGCGGCGAGGGCATAGATCTTCTCAGCGTGCCGGAGAGAGCCACCATAACCAACATGGGGGCGGAACTTGGCGCCACGAGCTCCATCTTCCCCTCCGACCGGCAGACTCTCAGCTTCCTGAAGGCCCAGGGCCGGCAGGCGGACTATGTTCCCCTCGGCCCCGACCCGGACGCCGGGTATGAGCAGGTCATAAACATCGACCTTGACGAGCTCGAACCCCTCATCGCCTGTCCCCACATGCCGGACAATGTGCTGCCCGTAAAGAGCCTTCAGGGCCTTCGGGTGGATCAGGTCTGCATTGGCTCCTGCACCAACTCCTCCCTCAGAGACATGCTGACGGCGGCGGCCCTGCTCAAAGGGAAGACCATCGCGCCCAATGTGAGCATGTCCGTCTCCCCCGGCTCAAGGCAGGTGCTCACCATGCTCTCTGAGAGCTCCGCCCTGTCTGACATCCTGCTCTCTGGGGCAAGGCTTTTGGAATGCGCCTGCGGCCCCTGCATCGGCATGGGCTTTTCCCCCAATTCCGGCGGGGTGAGCCTGCGCACCTTCAACAGGAACTTTGAAGGCCGCAGCGGCACGGCGGACGCGAAAGTATATCTGGTCTCCCCGGAGACCGCCGTGGCGGCGGCCCTGGCCGGAGAGATACGGGACCCGCGGGAGCTGGGAGACCGTCCGGAGACAGAGCTGCCCTCAAGCTTCAGCGTAAACGACAGCGCCCTGCTCCCCCCGGCAGAGCCCGGGGAGGCGGCGGCCCTCCGCGTGGAGCGTGGCCCCAACATAAAGCCTCTTCCCAAGGGGCAGCCCCTTGAAGACGGGATGGAGGCGGCCCTTACGCTGAAGTTGGGGGACAATATCACAACAGACCATATCATGCCCGCCGGGGCCAAGATCCTCCCCTACCGCTCGAATATCCCCAAGCTGTCGGAGTTCTGTTTCTCCGTCTGCGACAGCAGCTTTCCCCAGAGGGCCAGGGCCGCGGGGCAGAGCATCATAGTGGGCGGCGCGAACTACGGCCAGGGCTCCTCGAGGGAGCACGCCGCCCTGGTGCCCCTGTATCTGGGGGTGCGGGCAGTGATAGCCAAGAGCTTTGCCCGCATACACAAGGCAAATCTTATAAACGCCGGCATACTGCCCCTGTGCTTTAAAAACGCCGGGGACTACGACGCTCTCTCCCAGGGCGATACGCTCAAAATAAGCGGCATACTTCAGGGCCTTGAGACCGGGGAGCTGGAGCTCATAGCGGGAAGCAAAAGCATTCCCCTGTGCTGCGGCTTCACGCCCCGCCAGAGGGACATACTTCGGGCCGGAGGCCTGCTCAACTACACCAAGGGGGCATTGAAATGAACCAAGACAGGATAGAGCGAGCGGCGGAGCATTTTAAAAGCCTGCTCATAAGCCAGCTTCAGCGTCAGGAGCGGATGGAAGACCAGGCCCCGGCCAAGGACTATGCCGGGCTTGAGAAGATAGTGATCGGTCTCGTGCCCGGGGACGGGATAGGCCCGATAATAATGGCCCAGGCAAAAAGGGTCCTTGAAAAGCTCCTCCGGGATGAGCTCGCCCGGGGCCGGGTGGAGCTGCGGGATATCGAGGGTCTGAGCATTGAGCGGCGGCTCGCGGAAAACAAGGCCCTGCCCGGGGATGTGCTCCGGCAGATAAAAGCCTGCGACGTGCTTTTGAAGGGCCCAACCACCACGCCCAAGGGCGGCGGGCTTGAGAGCGCCAACGTGGCCCTGCGCCGTGAGCTGGATCTCTACGCCAACATCCGCCCGGTCTCCGTCCCGGAAAAGGGCATAGACTGGACCTTTTTCCGGGAGAACACCGAGGGAGAGTATGCCCTGGGCAGTCTCGGCATAGAGATACCCGAAAAACTCAGCATGGACTTTAAAGTGACCACCGAGGCCGGGACCCGGCGCATCGCCAGAGCCGCCTTTGAATTTGCCCGTCAGAACGGCAAGACCAGTCTCGCCATCGTCACCAAGGCCAATATCATGAAAAAGACCGACGGCATGTTCTCCCGTATCTGCCATCAGGTGGCGGAGGAGTACCCGGAGATAAAGGCGGAGGACTGGTATATCGACATCATGACGGCAAACATCATAAATCCCGCCATGCAGAGCTCCTTCCAGGTCTTCCTCCTGCCGAACCTCTACGGGGATATAATAAGCGACGAGGCCGCCCAGATCCAGGGCGGCGTGGGCACCGCCGGCAGCGCCAACACCGGCAGCCAATACGCCATGTTCGAGGCCATACACGGCTCCGCCCCCAGAAAGATAGAGCGCGGCGAGGGGGCTTACGCGAACCCCGCCAGCATACTGAAGGCGGCGGAGATGCTGCTGCGGCACATCGGCTTCAAAGACAAGGCCCAGGCCCTGAGCCGGGCCCTGGATCTCTGCCTCGAAAAAGAACGGCGCATAGTCGTCACCGGCCACCCCGACGGCGCAAGCTGCGCCCAGTTCGGAGACTATCTGCTGGAAAAGCTGTGAGACCTTGACGGCTCTTGACAGCGGGTGTAAAATTCTGCAAAAGCACCAGGGAGGCGTCAGTATGGATAAAGTAGCGATCGTTACCGGGGGCAGCGGCGGTATTGGCCGCTGCACTGCGGCAAGTCTCAGCAGGGCAGGCTGCCGGGTATATGAGTTTTCCCGCCGGGAGTCTCAGGCGGAGGGTGTCGTGCACATCCGGGCCGACATGACGGACGAGGCCCAGGTCAACCAGGCGGTGGCTGAGGTGCTCCGCCGGGAGGGCAGGATCGACATACTTGTGAATAACGCAGGCTTCGGCATATCCGGAGCCGCGGAGCTCACCGCCTCTGAAGACGCCCATGCCCAGCTTGAGCTGAACCTTTTCGGCATGGACAAGGCCATCAAGGCGGTGCTTCCTGCCATGAGAGAACAGGGTTCCGGGCGCATAGTCTGCATGAGCTCCATCGCGGGGATCCTGCCCATCCCCTTCCAGCTCTGGTATTCTGTGAGCAAGGCCGCCATAAACGCCTATGTTCTGGCCCTTGGAAACGAGCTTCGCCCCTTTGGCATAAGCGTCTGCGCCATTATGCCCGGCGACATCGCCTCCGGCTTTACCCAGGCCAGGCGCAAATCCGCCGACGGGTCCGGGGCCTACTCCGGTCGGCTTGAACGCTCTGTCGCCCGGATGGAAAAGGACGAGCGGGAGGGCATGAGCCCGGAGGCCGCCGGGGCCTTCGTGGCCCGAGCGGCCCTCAAAAAACGCAGCCGGCCCCTTATCGCCCTGGGCGGCGCCTACAAGGCCGCCGCCATGGCCGCAAAACTTCTGCCGCGGCGGACTTCAAACTGGCTGCTTGGCCGTATTTACGCGAAATAGATCCTTTTTCTCCTGTATGGCCGGCAAAAATGACCTTAATTACACAGCTCGCTGCTGCGCTGGAGAGCCACGGCCTTGATTTTTAAGGAGCAATGCAGAGAGAAAAGCGCCGTGGCCGTGCTGAGCGGCGGACCGACGCCTCCGGTGTCTCACGATACAAAAAATGATAGCAAATACGCCCTGTCTGGACCGGACGGGGCATTTTCACCTGGGCATACATGAGGTTTTCTAATGTATCGCTGAGCATTTTGACTATATAAATACCTTGACTTTTGTGCAAAACATGCATATAATCCGTTTATCGCAAAGAGGCGAGCCAGTAGGACTGGCTTGCCTCTTTTCTGTTTTTCAGGGCCCGGTATTATCGGG
>DBGBEC010000293.1:0-7622 GCA_048477415.1 Candidatus Limivicinus sp.
GTGGGTGAGCCGGACGGCGGAGGAGGTCTTGTTCACCTTCTGGCCGCCGGCGCCGGAGGAGCGGAAAACGTCCATCTTGATGTCCTCGTCCCGAAGCTCGATCTCCTTGTCGTCGCTTATCTCGGGCATCACCTCCACCGCGGCAAAGGAGGTGTGCCGCCGGCCCGCCGCGTCGAAGGGCGAGACCCGGACCAGCCGGTGTATGCCATGCTCGCTCTTGAGAAAGCCATAGGCATTTTCGCCCTCGATCATTATGGTGGCGCTTTTGAGCCCGGCCTCGTCCCCGTCCAGATAGTCCATCACGCGGACCTTATAGCCGTGCCTGTCGGCCCACATGTTATACATCCTGTAGAGCATGGAGGCCCAGTCCTGGGCTTCCGTGCCGCCGGCCCCGGCGTGGAAGGTGAGGATGGCGTTGTTGGCGTCATATTCCCCGGTGAGCAGGGTGCTCAGGCGCATGGCCTCCGCTTTTTCGCTGAAGGCGGCAAACTCGCTCTGAAGCTCCGGCAGAAGGGAGGCGTCGTTCTCCTCTATGGCCATCTCGCACATGACGGACATGTCCTCCCAGGAGGAACAGAGCTTTTGATAGCTCTCGCTCTTTGTTTTCAGCGCCTTCAGCCGCCGCTGCACCCGCTGGGAGTTTTCCACGTCGTTCCAAAAGCCGTCCCTCTCGCTGGCGGCCTCCAGCTCTTCTATCTCCTTGTGGGCGGCGTCCAGCTTCAGCGCCTCCCGCAAAAGCTCCAGGGAGGGCCTGGCGTTGTTCAGTTTGACCTTGTATTCTTCAAATTCAAGCATGTTCTCTACCACTTTCAGCGTTATTAAGGCCCGGGTCCCGGCTCGTCATAAGCCCAGGGCGGCCGTCCGGTCATACATTGCCCGGATATTATACACAAAAACCCCCGCCCTGTAAATGCTTTTTAAACGGCGATGACCAGCACTGTGAAGCTGCCCCTGCCGCCTCGGTCTGTCCTGAGCTCCGTCACGCCTGTGGACCTGGGCTCTATCTCAAGCGCGTTGCCGTAGGGCCCCAGGTCACGGCCATGGGGCGGCTCAGGCTTTGGGGCTCACATCGAAGCTCAGGTCTGCCTCCAGGGTCTGGCCGCTGTCAAGGTTTATGCAGACGTGGGCAATATACTGGCCGGGGGCAAGGCCGGTTTTGGGACATATCGTCCAGCGCTGGCTGTCCTCCGTCCCGGCAGGGACCCTGTCTCCGGCGGTGCGGCTGAGGATGAAGCAGTTCACATCGTCGCCGGAGACGATCACGCTTTTTATCGAGGCGTCCACCGTGCCGCTGTTTTTGACCGTAATGGGCTGGGCTTCCGGCTGGACATAGCCCTCCTGGGCCTGGCCCAGGTCCGGCCATTCCACCGCTACGAGGGCATAGCTCGCCTGGACGGTGCCGCTGGGCTCCAGCCCCTGGGCGATGGCCACCGCCTTTATCTCAAGGCCCTGGCTGAGACTTACAGGCCCGTCATATTCGATGCTTTCCGTTCCGGGCTCGCTGCCGTCGGTGCTGTAATATATTTTCGCTCCCGGCCCGGCGCTTATCTCCAGGCTCTGGGGCTGGGGATAGCTGCCGCTCTCCAGGCTGAGCACCGGGGGAAGAAGGCTGATCTCCAGGCTCAGGACAAGATCCTCCTCCGCCTGGCTGAGGAGCCAGGAGCCGTCCTCCTGCTTCTGGAGCAGGCCGGAGCTGGCCTCCGCCGAGAGTATTTCATATCCATTTAGGGCCTTTATCACGGCAGAACCATCCTTGCTGAGCACAAAGCCCCCATCGGCCCCGGTCTCAAGGCCCTCCAGCGTGCAAAAGCCGCTGTAATCCGCGGCGGTCTCCACCCGTATGGAGCCCTCGGGCAGGGTGCTTTCCACGCTGCCCTGGTTTGAATACACCGTGGCCCCGTTATCATGCAAGGAGCCATCGTTGTTGTACACGACGCCGCCGTTGGCGTATACGGTGCCGCCGTTATTGTACACGGTGCCCGCGTTATTGTACACAAGACCGCCGTTATTGTATACGGTAGCCCCATTGTTATACACCGTTCCGCCGTTATTGTACACGGTGCTGCCCGCCTGGGCATACATGCTCTCCCCCTCGGGGTTCGTCACAGGCTCCGCCTCTTCCTGAGGCGCGGCGCTGACCTCCGGCTGGGCTGTGGTCTCCGGCTGGGCTGTGGTCTCCGGCTGGACTGTGATCTCCGGCTGGACTGTGGCCTGGGGAAGGGGGCTTTCTGCGGGGGCTGCCGCCGCCTGGACGGAAAACAGGCAGAGCGCGGCGCAGGATATGGCGGCAAGGGCAAGAAGCCCGGGACGTTTTTTCATAATAAGTTCCTCCTCCCCCGAAAGGGGGCTCTCGCGGCAGATCGTTTGGAAATACCTGACAGCATTATATATCCTGCCGACAGGCCTGGCAATACAGACCGGGAAATTTTAGGAACTTTTAATGTTTTTTCGTCCCCTTTTACCAAGCTGAGGGGAAACGATTGATAAAAGGCGGCTGCTGTGTTATCATTTGGTCCATACCAAACGCGCAGGAGGTCTTTTTATATGCCCAGGTCGGTCTCACGCAGGGACAGGCTGCCCTGTTATCTGCTGCTTTTTATGATCTTTGCGGTCATGCTCGTGTTCAGCGCCCTCTCACCTCTCATCGCCGACGACTATTCCTATGCCTTCAGTTGGGACGATGTGAGCCGGATAGAGAGCCTTTCCCAGATAATCCCCTCCATGGCGGCCCACCGCCAGGTCACAAACGGCAGGGTGTTTGCCCACGCCCTCGTACAGGCTCTTATGATGGGGCCCAAATGGGTCTTCAACCTGCTGAACGCCCTGAACGCCCTGGCCCTCTGCCTTTTGGCGGGGCGGTATTTCAGGGGCCTGGATCATGGCAAGAAGGCCCTGCTCCTGCTTTTAGGGGCCCTGCTTGTCTGGATATGCATGCCCGCTTTCGGCCAGGTCTTTCTCTGGCTCGACGGAGCGTGCAATTATTCCTGGGGGATGAGCCTGTTTCTGCTGTTTCTCTGGCCTTATGCCGCGGCCTTTCTAAGAGAGGGGGCAGCGCCGGGACTGTTAGGGCTGCTGTGTCGGCTCATCGTCGCCTTCGCGGCCGGCGCCTATTCGGAAAACGGCTCCCCGGCGGTCATATTCATGGCCGTCTGCCTTCTGATCCTGGCCTTTGTTCAGGACAGGAAGATCTCCTGGCGGCTCCTGCTGCCCCTGGCAGCGGCCGGGCTGGGCTTTATCTTCCTTATGAGCGCCCCGGCAATGAGCGGGCGGGCCTCGGAGTTCAGCGTCTCCGCTCTGGCGGGGAACATAAAGGATATAGTCCTCAGCGCCCGTGAGGAGCTCACGCCGCTGTATCTTGTTTTTGCCGGGGCCTTTGTCCTCTGCCTTTTGTTCCGGGCGGACAAAAAGCGGCTGCTGCTCTCGGCCCTCTTTTTCCTGGGTGGTCTGGCCTCTCTGGCGGCCTTTGCCTTCGCCGCCTATTTTACGGACAGGCATTTCTGCTTTACGGTGATCTTCACAGTGCTGGCCTGTCTTATCCTGGCGGGCGAGCTTCTGCGCCTGGGGAAAAGCGTTTTCCCCGCCCTGATCACCGGGGCGGCGGCGGTGAGCTTTCTCTTCAGCTTCGCCCTGGGGACGCTGGACATCGTATCCATGCACATGGCCTACAGCCAGCGCCGTCAGACGATCGCCCAGGCCCTGGCCGCGGGAGAGACCGAGCTTTCCCTCCCCGTGATGGTAGCCTCCACCAAATACAGCGTGCCCTGGGGCCTGGACGACCTGTCCGAAGACCCGGACGTCTGGCCAAACAACAGCTTTGCCCTCTACTACGGCCTGGATTCCGTCACCGGCTATTACGAGGAAAACTGAGGGCAGCACTCATAGGCTCCCTCGGGGAGGGAGGCTATGGGCGAAGCCGACTGAGGGAGCTGCGGCGGCGCTTTTCAGGTCCTTATCAAGCGGGCAAGTTCGGTCCCGGCTTGGGGACCGGCGGCAAGGATGGAGGTTTTCCTGCCGGAGAGGGGCAGAGGGGCCCCCTCAAGGTCTGTACACAGGCCCCCGGCCTCCCGGACGATGAGCCCGCCGGCGGCCCAGTCCCAGAGAGAGACGGACATCTCAAAATAAGCTCCGGCCCGGCCCGCCGCCACGCTGCACAGGTCCAGGGCGGCAGAGCCCTGGCGGCGTATATCAAGGCTGCCCCTGAACACCCGCTCCATCAGCTCGAAGCTCCGCTCTGTGAGCTCCGGGGCATAGGGCGCGGTGCCGCAGCAGACGACGCTGTTTTCAAGCGCTTCCCGGCTCACATGTATGGGCCTGCCGTTGAGAAAGGCTCCGCCGCCATTCCAGGCGGAAAACATCTCCCCGGCATAGGGGTTATACACCGCCCCGGCCACGAGCTGGCCGAAGCTCGCACAGGCTACGGAGACGCAGCTATGCTTAAAGCCGTGGACAAAATTCATTGTCCCATCTATGGGGTCGATAATGAAGACGCAGGGGCCGTCGAGCCCGCCCTGCCGGCCGTTCTCCTCGCAGAAGAATCCCGCTTCGGGCACGGCTTTTGACAGTTCATCCATCAAAAAGGCCTGTATCCGTCTGTCATATTCCGTTACCACGTCCCGCCGGCCGGTCTTGTTCTCGGCAAGTATTTCCCCGGCGTGGAGCATGAGCTCTGCACCCCGGCGCTGGACTTCCATTATGATCTCGCTAAGTTCTCGGGCTGTTTTCATATATGTTTCCTCCCCTGGCCAGGACCGGGGACCTCTCCCCGTCCAAATCAGCGTTGACGGTAGTGCGGCTGCGGCTCGGCTGCTGCTGCGGCCGCAGCGGCTGGCGGCTATTATAGCATTCTGCTTGAGCGGAATGCTATAATTTATCATCTTTTTTGGTTGCCCCGTAAGGGGCGAGAAAAAGGATATTAAAATCATAATAGCCGGTCAACGGCTATTATAGCATTCTGCTTGAGCGGGATGCTATAATTTTTCATCTTTTTCGGCTGCCCCGTAAGGGGCGAGAAAAAGGATATCAAATATAATAGCCGCACCATGGCTATTATAGCATGGAGCACTGGGCATGTCGAGGGAAAGCGGCGGGCCGCCGGAGCTGCCGGGGCGCGCCCGGGCTTTGCGGGGCGGCGTTTCGGCGAAAAAATGCCGGAACAGCGGCAATTTCCCTGAAAAAAATGTTGACCTTGTCCGGCTCTTGTGCTATAGTAGGCATTACCTGTCGGACGAGAGGTTTTGTTTTTGTGCGCTTTTTCGCGCGCTCTCTTCCATCACAGGGAGGCAATGCCCGCCTCACAGGGCGGGTAAATAAAATAGGAGGTGCCGAAAGAATGGCTGCAGGCGCAAGAGTTAAGATCACACTCAGATGCGATGAATGCAAGCAGAGGAACTACAACACGGTCAAGAACAAGAAGAACACTTCAGACCGTTTGGAGCGCAGCAAATATTGCCCCTTCTGCAGAAAGCACACCAAGCATGTGGAGACCAAGTAACTTCTGAAAGGATGCGTGAAAATGGCTGAAGAAAAGAAGACCAACGCCGCTCCGGCAAAGGCCGTCACCGCCGTAAAGAAGGACGAAAAAAAGCCCGGTTTTTTCAAGAGGATCGGGAAATGGTTCCGTGAAATGAGAAGCGAGCTGAAGAAGGTCATATGGCCGAGCTCCAAGACCCTTACGAACAACACCCTTATCGCCGTGGGCGTCATGCTTGCCACGGCCGTGGTGCTCTGGGGCTTTGACGAGCTGGCGCAGATGGTCGTAAAGCTTCTGTTCACAGTGGTGGGCTGATTATGGCTGAGGAAGCGAAATGGTATGTGGTACACACATACTCAGGCTATGAAAACGCGGTAGCGGCCGCCGTCATGAAGGCTGCCGAAAACCGCAGGATGACAGACCTTATAAGAGAGGTCCGCATCCCCATGGAGACCGTCACCGAGTTTACCGACGCCGGTGAAAAGACGGTGGAACGCAAGGTGTTCCCCGGCTATGTGCTGATAAAAATGATCCTTACGGACGATAGCTGGCACCTGGTACACAACGTCCGGGGCGCTACCGGCTTTGTCGGCTCAGACGGGAAGGCCGTGCCCCTGACGGAACAGGAGATCTATGACCTGGGCGTCGAGCGGAGAGAGCTCGTTGTGGGCTATGCCGTGGGCGACACCGTGAAGGTCAACGACGGGCCCCTGGCCGGCTTTGACGGTCTGGTGGAGGAGCTGGAGCCGGATAAGAACCGGGTCCGGGTGGTCGTTTCCATGTTCGGCAGGGAGACTCCAGTCGATCTGGAGCTCGACCAGGTCGAAGCAATCAAAGATTAATAAGAAAGAGGTGCTTTAAATGGCACAGAAAGTAGTAGGATACGTTAGATTCCAGGTTCCTGCCGGCAAAGCGACTCCGGCCCCCCCTGTGGGCCCTGCGCTGGGTCAGTACGGCGTAAATATAGGACAGTTCACCAAGGACTTCAACGAGCGCACCAAGGGCGACATGGGCATGATGATCCCTGTTGTCATCACTGTGTACTCTGACCGCACTTTCTCCTTCATTACCAAGACCCCTCCTGCCGCCCTGCTTATCAAGAAGGCCTGCGGCATTGAGAGCGGCTCCGGCGTGCCCCAGAAGGACAAGGTCGCCACTATCAGCAAGGAAGATGTCCGCAGGATAGCCGAGCAGAAGATGCCCGACCTTAACTGCACCGACATCGAGTCCGCCATCAGCATGGTAGCCGGCACCTGCCGCTCCATGGGCGTCGTCGTCGGCGACTGACCGGGGCGTTTAGCCTCAGGCGGCCTCAGGCCGCGCTAACGTGGGAGGATTCCATCTATCCGACTCAACCACATTATTAGGAGGAAAACAAATTGTTTAGAGGTAAAAATTATAAAGAGAGCGCAAAGCTCATAGATAAGCAGGCCCTCTATGACCCCATGGAGGCCCTGGGCCTGGTCATCAGCGCCAGCAAGGCCAAGTTCGACGAGACTGTCGAGCTCCATGTTAAATTGGGCGTTGACGGCCGTCACGCCGACCAGCAGGTCCGCGGCGCCATCGTGCTGCCCAACGGCACCGGCAAGAGCGTCCGTGTCCTTGTGTTCTGCAAGCCCGAGCGCGTGGACGAGGCCATGGAGGCCGGTGCGGACTACGCCGGCGGCATGGAGCTTGTTGAGAAGATCCAGAAAGAAAACTGGTTCGAGTTCGACACCGTTATCGCCAGCCCCGACATGATGGGCACCGTGGGCCGTCTGGGTAAGACCCTGGGCCCCAAGGGCCTTATGCCCTCTCCCAAGGCCGGCACCGTCACCCCCAACATCAAGCAGGCTGTGAGCGAGGCCAAGGCCGGTAAGGTAGAATACCGCCTGGACAAGACCAACATCATCCACTGCCCCATCGGCAAGGTGAGCTTTGGCGCGGAGAAGCTGTACGCCAACTATGTCGCCCTCATCGGCGCCATAATCAAGGCCAAGCCCGCCGCCGCCAAGGGCCAGTATATCAAATCCTGCGTCACCGCCTCCACCATGGGCCCCGGCGTGAAGATCAACGCCCAGAAGCAGCTCTGATAAGCACTGCGAACTGTTTAAGAAAAACTCCCGCGGAAAGTGCACCGTCTCATAGGGAAAGAAACCGGACCCCCAGGGGC
>DBGBEC010000294.1:0-5440 GCA_048477415.1 Candidatus Limivicinus sp.
GTTCTCGTCGGCGCTCGCCATGATGAGCGAGCCCATTTTCCGCATCTCCGCCTTCAAAAGGCCCACCGCGTTGCTCAGATCATCGCCCCGGAGGGAGTTTGAGCACACAAGCTCGGCAAAGAGGGGGGAGGAATGGGCCGGACTCATTTTCTCCGGCTTCATCTCCACAAGGCGCAGGTCTATTCCCCTTCTGGCAAGCTGCCAGGCGCATTCGCTCCCGGCCAGGCCAGCCCCCAAAACAGTAACTTTTTCCATGCTTTATTCCTTTTCGTCCGCTTTTTTGGCAGCGCTCTTCCTGGCGGCAGGTTTTTTCGCGGCGGCAGACTTTTTCTTTTCGGTCTCGGCCTTCTTTTCGGCCTTCTTCCGCTCCGCCTCTGCTTTTTCCTCAGGGCTTTTTTTCTTGTAGACCCGTTTATCCTCGGGTACGAAGTTGGGGCAGCCCTCGTTTATACAGAAGGACTTGAGCGGGCCCCTGCCGCTGCGCTTGAACATGGTCTTCCCGCAGGCGGGGCAAAAGTCCTTTGTTGGCACGTCCCAGGTTATGAAGCCGCAGTCCGTCCCCCGCTCGCAGGCATAGAACACATAGCCCTTTTTGGAGCTGCGCTTGAGTATCCTGCCGCCGCATTTGGGGCATTTACCGGGCATCTCCACAACGATCGGTTTTGTAAAGGTGCAGTCCGGGAAGCCGGGGCAGGCAAGGAAATGGCCGAATTTTCCCTTCTTCACCACCATCTGCTTGCCGCAGACGTCGCAGTATTCATCGCTCAAAACATCGGGGACCTTGAGCTTGACCCCGTCAAGAGCGGTCTCCGCCTGTTCAAATTCCCTGTCAAAATCTCCATAAAACTCGCTCAGCACGTCCCGCCATTTGGCCTTGCCCTGCTCTATACCGTCCAGCTCTTCCTCCATCTGGTTTGTGAACTTCAGGTCCACAATGTCGGCGAAGTGCTCTTTCATAAGCCCGGTGACTACCTCGCCCAGGGGGGTAGGTCTGAGATACTTCCCCTCTTTTATCACATAGTCATGGGAGCTTATGGTGGATATGGTGGGAGCATAGGTGGAGGGGCGGCCGATGCCCTTCTCCTCCATGGCCCTTATGAGGGTGGCCTCGGTATATCTGGCGGGGGGCTGGGTGAACTGCTGCTGCGGATCTATCTTCTCCAAAAGGAGCCGCTCGCCCTGGCTGAGCGAGGGCAGTGGGTTCAAAAGCTCCTGGCTCTCCTCGTCCTTCGCCTCTTCATACACGGCGGTATAGCCGGGGAATTTCATCTCGGAATAGTTTGCCCTGAACACATAGCCCGCGGAGCTCACATCCACAGATACATTGTCGTAAAGGGCGTTTGACATCTGGCAGGCAGTAAAGCGGCCCCAGATAAGCCGGTAGAGCCGATACTGCTCCTGGCTCAGGTCCTTGCGCACAAGCTCTGGCGTGAGGTTCACATCGGTGGGCCGTATGGCCTCGTGGGCGTCCTGGGCGCCGGCCTTGGTCTTGAAGCGCCGGGGCTGTGAGGGGTAATATTCAGGGCCATAGCGCTTTATTATAAAGTCTCTGGCAGAGTTCAGAGCCTCGTCTGAAAGGCGGAGCGAGTCTGTGCGCATGTAGGTTATAAGGCCCACTGTGCCCTGGCCGCTTATCTCCACCCCCTCGTACAGCTGCTGGGCGATGGACATGGCCCGGCGGGGCGTCATGCTGAGGCGGCGTGAGGCCTCCTGCTGAAGGGTGGAGGTTATGAAGGGCGGGGCCGGGCTCCTCTGCTTCTGGCCCCGTTTCAGGCTGCTGACCTCAAAGGGGCTGGCGCTTACGGCGTTTATGACGGCGTCCACCTCTTCCCGGCTGTGGAGCTCCTGTTTTTTATCGCCCTTGCCGTGGAAGCGGGCGACAAAGCTGCCGCTCTTGTCCTCCCGGCTGAGTCTCGCGTCCAGCAGCCAGTATTCCTGGCTTACGAAGCTTTTTATCTCGTCCTCCCGGTCCACCACCATCCTGGTGGCCACAGACTGGACCCTTCCAGCGGAGAGCCCGGTCTTTATCTTCCTCCAGAGCAGAGGGGAGAGCTTATAGCCCACTATGCGGTCAAGTATCCTCCTGGCCTGCTGGGCGTCTACCAGATCCTGGTCGATGGCCCGGGGGTTCTGGATGCTCTCAGTCACTACTTTTTTGGTTATCTCGTTGAAGGTCACTCTCTTGGCCTTTTCGTCCGGCAGTTCAAGCAGCTCCTTCAGGTGCCAGGATATGGCCTCGCCCTCCCGGTCAGGGTCGGTGGCAAGATACACGGTGCCCGCGCTTTTGGCCTCTTTCTTTAGCTGGCCTATGAGCTCCTTTTTGTCCCGCACGGGGATATACTGGGGCTCAAAGCCGTTTTCTATATCCACGCCCATTTTGCTCTTGGGCAGGTCCCGCAGATGTCCCATGGAGGCGGTGACTTTATAGTCCCCGCCCAGATACTTCTCAATGGTCTTTGCCTTCGCCGGTGATTCGACTATGACAAGATCCTTTTTTTTCGCCATTACGCTTCCTCACTTTTTTGCTGTATTCAGGGAAAAACGCCTGCCGGCCTGTCGGCTTATATAGCCCTTCAGCTCAAGTATGGTGAGCTGGGCCAGGACCTTCGCCGTGGCAAGCCCCGTCTCCTCGATTATGTCGTCGATGTGCCTGGCCCCGGGGCCGATGGCGTTTATGATGGAAAGCTGCTCCGCCGACAGGGCGGAGAGCTGTTCTTTCAAGTCAATATATCCTTTGCTCTTTTTCTTGTCAATGGCTTTTTTGGCGGAATCCGCCGTTTCTGCCGGGACCGGCAAAGTTTTTTCCGCCGGGGCGGTCGTTTTTATCACGGGGCGCAGCCTGTCCGGGTAGAGGGCCTGAAACTCGCCCATCACGTCCCAGCCGCAGGTCACGAGCTTCGCCCCCTCTTTCAGGAGAGAGTTTGTCCCGGCGCTTCCCTCCGCGTCGGCGTTGCCGGGGACGGCAAATATCTCCCTCCCCTGCTCCGCCGCCTCCCGGGCGAAGAGCAGGGCCCCGCTTTTCTCCGGAGCCTCCACCACCACGACGCCCACGGATATGCCAGAGGCTATCCTGTTTCGCTCGCGAAAGTGACTGCGCATGGGCCTTGTCCCAGGGGGATACTCGCTTATGAGCGCTCCGGCCGCCGCCACATCCAGGCTCAGGGAGCTTTTCTCCTGCTCGTGGGCCGTACCCAGAACTCCCAGGCACCTGCCTCCGGCCAAAAGCGCGCCCCTGGCAGCCTCGGCGTCTATCCCCGCCGTAAGGCCGGAGACCACCGCGCCGCCGCAGGCCGCTATCTGCCCGGAAAGCTCCCTGGCCATTTTCAGACCGTAGGGGCTGGCCCGGCGGGTACCGATAACGGCCACAAGCGGCGTCTCGTCGATCTCGGGCAGGCGGCCCTTTACATACAGGACCACCGGCGGGGCATAGATGGACCGGAGCCGCTTTGGATAGGCGGCGTCGCCGCAGCACAGGATGTCTATCCCCTGCTCCTCGCAGGCCCCGGCTATCTTTAGGGCGCTGTCAATACTGCGCCGCTCCAGAAGGGCCGCGTCCCTTGCGCTCAGGCCGGGGACGTTTGAAAAATCGCCCTCCGGCGCGAAAAAGGCCGGCTCCGCCCCGCCGTATTTTTCTATAAGGGCCCATTTCCCCCTGGGGCTCGCCCCGGAGGAAGAGAGCCAAAGCCAGTATTGAAGCGCAGGCATATTATCGCTCCCTTCATCTCACCATTTCCCACATTATCACAGCCGCGGCCACCGCCGCGTTCAGTGACTCGCTCCCCGGACTCATGGGTATTATCATCTGCCCGGCACAGCGCTCCAGCATGTCCGGGCTTAGGCCGCTGCCCTCGCTGCCGATGGCAACGGCTGTCTTCTCAAGGTCCAGGCGGCGCAGGTCCTCAGCTTTTTCGCTGAGAGCCGCACCGTAAAGGGGCAGACCGTTTTTCTCCAGCAGAGCTGTCAGCCCCGCCCTGTCCAGCCGCAGCACCCGCTGCCTGAATACGGCCCCCATCGCGGCACGGACGGTCTTTGGATTATACAGGTCAGCGCAGGCCCCCGTCAGTATCACCGCGTCCATCCCGAAGGCCGCGGCGCTGCGTATCACCGTGCCCACATTCCCCGGATCCTGCACATTCTCCAGAACTATCGCCCTGCCGACAGGGCTGTCGTGGTCCTCTCTGGGCTGTTCCACGGCAAAGAGGGGGCCCGGACTGTTTTTAAGGGGTGAGGCATAGTCAAAGAGCTCCCCCTCGGCAGCATACTGCTCCGCCCCTTCAAGGCCGGGCAGTTTCTCCGCCCTGTCCCTCCACAGCACGGCACGGACCGCCGCGCCGAAGCCAAGGGCTTCCCGCAGGGTCTTTATCCCATCGCAGAGATACAGGCCCTCGCTGTCCCTGTAGTCCCTGTCCGCCGCAAGAAGCCTGAAGCGGCGGATGACGGGGCTTTTTCTTGAGCTGAGCTTATCCATATCCATAAACAAAGCTGTGAACGGGACACGCCCAGTCACAGCCCTCCTCCTTTATCGGCATGGGGACGCTTTAAACGGCCATAGAAGTTTTTTGACAAGCAGCGCCTTCGCTTCTGTCTTCTATATAATAATACACACATTCCCCGCCCATTGCAAGCACTCCCGCGATTTTACCATGGAAAAGCATAGCAAAATAAATCTTTTGCCCGTTTCTCGCCCCTTCGGGGCAAGCGAAAAGCTGCCTCCATGCGCTGTCAGGCGCATGGAGGCGAGATCTTTGACATAGGCCGGATCTTTCTCCGGGCCTCAGCTCAGCTTTACCACGCTGAGCACACTGTTTTCATAGGTATCCGAGTTTGCTGTGGTATTTCTGACGGTGAGGACCTGGGTACCGGTAACGTTTATGATGGCGCTGGTGGCTATCCGCTCGGTATCTGCCTCCGCCCTGGTGAGGGAGACCTGAGTATGGGTCAAAGGCGCGCCGTCAATGGCCAGGCCCACCCCTATATCACCCGCCGCCGTCACACCGGCGTCGCTCACAAAATTCACCAGATACTGGCCCGCTGTAAGGCTGAGACCGTTCGTGCCGGAAGCGGTTATGCTGCCGGTGGAATTGATCTGGTTCGTGGGGAGGTTGATGTCATTGCCCGTGGTCACGGTCTCCAGGGCCGCGTTATAGAGCATGGCATTCTCATTGGTCGCCGTGGGACCCACAGGTCCCTGGGGGCCGGTGGCTCCGGTAGCTCCAACGGGGCCCTGAGCCCCGGTCGCGCCGGTGGCCCCTGTAGCGCCGGTGGCGCCGGCGGGACCCTGAGGACCCTCAGGCCCGGCAGGGCCGGTAGCTCCGGTGGCTCCCGTCGCACCGGCAGGGCCGGCAGGGCCGGCGGGACCCTGGGGACCGGCGGGACCAACAGGGCCGGTGGCTCCCGTCGCGCCAGTAGCTCCGGCAGGACCGGCGGGACCCTGGGGGCC
>DBGBEC010000295.1:0-15842 GCA_048477415.1 Candidatus Limivicinus sp.
TGGAGTATATCGTCCTGGGGGTGGAGGGTCTCTGCGTGTCCCCGGCCGGGGAGGGGGACAGCCGCTATGCCCTGGTGAATTTCCAGGGCAGCGTGGACGAGGTCCTGTCCATACTCCGCGGCCTGCTCAGCGAGATAGAGACCAAGCCCCCCAAGTATGAGACGGTCTGCCAGAGCCTTATGGAGATCCTTATGGTCCGTCTCAGCCGCCGGGCCGGTATCTCCATGACCCTCGCCCCCGCGGCAAGCCGCACCAACAAGGAGTGCGCCATGATCCGCCGCTATCTGGATGTGCATTTTAAAGAGAGCATAAGCCTGGATCAGCTCGCGGAAATGACCCACCTGAGCAAATATCATATGGTCCGCTCCTTCACCCAGGAATACGGGGTCTCTCCCATCAACTACCTTATATCCCGCCGCATAAGAGAGAGCCGCTATCTCCTGAGCAAGACCGACCACAGCCTCTCGCAGATCTCCCACATGCTGGGCTTTTCCTCCCCCAGCTACTTCTCCCAGAGCTTTAAAAAGGCCGAGGGCCAAAGCCCCCTGGAATACCGCCGCGCGGCCCAGGCCGAGGAGAAATAGGCAAAAAAGCGCTCCGAGGAAGCTGTACCTTGTCAAAGTGCACAATAAGTATGCCGAAAACTTAGGGATTAAGACGAAGTTCAGGTAAAATGAAACAAAGTGCTTGACAAAAGTCAGAAACCGGTTTATCATGCAGACATAGAGAAACCGGTTAACCAATCATCGGCAGAAAGTGTTTATAGCGAAGATGAGCACAAAAAGATTGACAATAGCGGATGTGGCCGAATATTGCGGAGTTTCCAAGGCCACGGTGTCACGGTATCTCAACGGCAAGAGCGAGGGCTTTTCAGAAGACACGCGGGAGCGGATACGCCAGGCCATCGAGTTTTTGGATTACAAGCCAGACAAAACGGCCCAGAGGATGAAATCCGCCCGGACAAAGCTTATAGGCTGTGTCCTTGCCGACATAAGCAGCCCCTTCACCGGCATCCTTCTCAAGGGCATAATGACCGTCTGCGAGAGGGAGGGGTATCAGGTCCTCTTCACCGAGTGCGGCGAGGACAAGGGCCGGGAGATAAAAGCCATAGAGGGCTTTCTCCTCAACAAGGTGGACGGGGTGATCGTCAACACCTGCGGCGACAACGAGGACTTCCTCAGCTCCGTAAAGGGGCGGGGCGTGCCGATAGTTCTGGCGGACCGGGGCTTCTTAGGGGAACACCGGCTGGACACTATCTCCCACGCCAACAGGGAGAGCGCCATCGAGTGCGTGGCCTTTCTGAAGGGCTGCGGCTATGACAGGGTGGCCTTCTTCACCCAGGGCAACAAAAACGTCTCCCCCCGTATCCTCAGGTATGAGGGTTATAAAGAGGGCATGGCAAGGTTTTATCCCGGCGTCGAGCCCGAGATATATGTTTTCGACAGCGACGACGAGGAAAGCTGCCTCCGGCAGATAGAGCTTTTCCGAAGCTCCTTCCCCGGTGAACGGATCGCCATCCTCTCCGCCAACGGCGTCACCACCCGCTGCCTGCTCCTGGCCTTTGGCCGGACGGGCTATAGCTGGGGAGAGGACTATGGCCTCTGCTCCTACGACGACTGGGACTGGCTCCGTCTGTCCTCCCCGGGCATAACCAGCGTGTGGCAGCCCTCAGAGGAGATCGGCGAGCGCTCCGCCCAGCTGCTTATAGAGTATATAGAAGGAAAACGCAGCCTTACAGACACGCCTCTCGACATAAAGCTAAAGGGCAAACTGAACGTGAGAGGCTCCACAATAAAAATTGCTCCCTGACAAGGGCAATTTTTATACCGGATTACGAAAACGGTTTACTATGTAAACTTCAGATACGATTCCCCGGGCGCGGAGCAGAGCGGCCCCGGCCCCAAATGGAAAGATGAGAAAGGAAACAGAACGTGGATGTGATAAAGAGAATAGGCCAGGCGGGCTTGGTCCCTGTCGCGGTCTTGGAGAACGCTAAAGACGCTGTGCCCGTGGCCAAGGCCATCTTGAGAGGCGGCATAGACGTGATGGAGATAACCTTCCGCACCGACGCGGCGGCCGAGGCTATAGCGGCCGTGGCCGCGGAGTACCCGGATATGATCCTGGGCGCCGGCACCGTCGTCAGCACCGAGCAGTGCGAGCTCGCGGTGAAAGCCGGGGCGAGATTCATCGTCACACCCGGCTATAACGAGGAAGTGGTCTCCTGGTGCCTTGAAAGGGGCGTGGCCGTCATTCCCGGCTGCGTGACCCCCGGCGAGATAATAAAGGCCAGGGCTCAGGGCCTGAAGGTCCTGAAGTTCTTCCCCTCCAATGTATACGGCGGCCTCAGCGCCATGAAGTCGCTGACCGGGCCCTTCCCCGACGTCAGCTTCATCCCCACCGGCGGCATACGCCAGGAGGATCTGGGCGAATATGGCGCGGCCCCCTTCGTCCACGCCGTTGGCGGCAGCTGGCTGTGCCCCCAGGAAAGCATAGCCAAGGGCGACTATGACGAGATCTTCTATCGCTGCGAGGAAGGCATTCTGGCCCTGCTGAACTATGAGCTGGATTCTGCCCGCATAACCTGCGATACAGAGCAGAAGACCTCCCTGCTCTCCCAACTGATCGTGGCGGCCACCAGATTCGGCCTCGTGCATGGCAAGTCCAGGACCGCGCCCCCTCCCCGCATAGAGGCGGTGCATTCCGACGCTCCCGATGACAAGGGCTATATGTGCATGCGCAGCAACAAGTTAGAGTGCGCCGTCGTAGACCTTGAGAGGCGGAACTACCAGGCGGATATGAGCACCGCCGAATACGAAGAGGGCCGGCTGGTCTCCGTGGATCTCAAGGAAAAAAGCAGCGGAGCCACCATGCGCCTTGTGCTGAGAAAATAAGCATATTCGGGGCGCGCGTCCACGCGGAGCCGCCGGGCGCGCCCCCTTCTCCCCCCAGCAGCGGCTTCAGGCCCCAAAGCTCCGGCGCTCTGTCCCCGGAGCGGACCCGGCACAGCATCACCCGGTGAAAGGAGCCAGCTATGAAGTTTTTGACATTCGGAGAGATCATGCTCCGTCTGAGATCTCCGGGCCACGAGCGCCTTTTCCAGAGCCCCGTGTTTGAAGCGAGCTTCGGCGGGGGCGAGGCAAATGTGGCCGTATCCCTGGCAAACTATGGCCTTGACGCGGCCCTGCTCACGGTCCTGCCCGTCAACGTCCTCGGTGACGAGTGCCGGAGGGAGCTGCGCCGCTTCGGCGTGGATACCAGCCGCATAATAAACGGCGAAGGCCGCATGGGCGTCTATTATCTTGAGACCGGGGCCAACCAGCGCCCCAGTAAGGTGGTGTACGATCGGGCCTATTCCGCCCTTGCCCTGGCAAAACCCGGCGACATCAACTTTGACAGAGCCTTTGAAGGGGTGGGCTGGTTCCATATCAGCGGCATAACCCCCGCCATCTCCCAGTCGGCCATGGAGCTGTCTCTCCAGGCCCTGAAAGAGGCCAAAGAGCGCGGCATAACCGTGTCCTGTGACCTTAATTACAGGAAAAATCTGTGGAGATACGGGAAACGAGCCTCCGAGGTCATGCGCATCGCCATGAGCTATGTGGACGTTGCCATCGCCAACGAGGAAGACGTGCAGAAATCTCTGGATATCAGATCGGACCTCCAGGTAGAACAGGGCGAGCTTGACCGGGAGAAATACAGGCTCCTTGGGAACAAGGTCCTGAGCGCCTGGCCCGGGCTGAGGATGATAGCCATCACCCTCAGGGAGAGCAAAAGCGCCGACACAAACGGCTGGGCCGCCTGTCTCAACGACAGGGAGAGCTTTTATGTATCCCGGCGCTATGAGATAGGCGACATAGTGGACCGGGTAGGCGGAGGCGACAGCTTTGCCGGCGGCCTTATCTACGGCCTGAATACCTATGGCGACAAACAGACCGCCCTGGAATTTGCCACCGCCGCCTCCTGCCTGAAACACAGCATCCCCGGCGACTTCAACCGCGTAAGCGTTGAAGAAGTAGAAAAACTGCTGCAAGGCGACGGCAGCGGAAGAGTACAGCGCTGACCCCAACCATACGGGGGATCAAGGTCCGGAGCGAAAGGTCCGGACCATTCCATAGAAGTGCGATAGCAGAGGGACGCGTATGCAGAGTGACGTATTAATTTCCATCTCAAATTTGAAAAAGAGCTTTGGCAAGGTGCTTGCTTTGAGCGACGTTTCATTTGAACTGAAAAGGGGCGAAGTACACGCGCTTTTAGGTGAAAATGGCGCGGGAAAGTCAACCCTTATCAAAATAATCAGCGGCGTCCACAGCCCGGAAGAGGGCAAGATCGTGATAAAAGGGGAAGAGGTCCTGAACAACTCCCCAAAGAAAGCCCGTGCCAGCGGCATTTCCACAGTGTTTCAGGAATTGAGCCTGGTCAATGAGCTTTCTGTAGAGGACAATATTTTTCTCGGCCATGAGATATCCACGGCGATCGGCAGCCTGAACCGGAGCGCCATGAGAGCCAGAGCGTTGGAGCTGCTGAAATATGTGGGCCTTAATGTGTCTGCTCAGGAAAAGGTGGGCAACCTTGGCTCGGCTCAGCAGCAGTTGGTCGAGATAGCCAAAGCCCTCAGCACGGAGCCGGACATAATTATAATGGATGAACCCACGGACAAGCTCTATGGCGATGAACAGAAACAATTGTTCAGCATTATAGAGAAGCTCCGTGAAGATGGGAAGGGGATCATATACATTTCCCATAAACTGGAGGAAATACTGCTCATAGCGGATCGGGTCACAGTGCTCAGAGACGGGAGGTATATCCAGACCAGTGAAACAAAAGGCGCAAGCCATGAACAGCTCATATCGATGATGGTGGGCAGAGATATCGACTCGCTTTTCCCAAAGGAGACGGTGCCCATCGGGGAAGATGTTCTGGTGGTCGAAAATCTGAGCTGGGGCGGATTTCTAAAAAATATAAGCTTCAGCGTAAAAAGTGGTGAGATTCTTGGAATAGGCGGCCTGGTTGGCTCAGGAAGGTCAACATTGGCCCAGTGTATAGCAGGTGTGCTCAGAACAGAGCGCGGAAAGGTCTTTGTGGACGGTAAAGAGATATCTCTTAAGTCGCCAAAAGACGCCATCAAATCTAAAATTGCGTATTTGCCCGAGGATAGAAAGCATTATGGCCTCGTCCTGCCGATGAGTTGCCTGAACAACATTATTTTGCCTTCGATCCCGGGTTTTGTTGTTAATAGGAAAAAACTTACAAAGGAGACAGCTAATTTGGTGTCTTCCCTGAGCATAAAGACACCCGGCATGGGCTTCAGCGTAGGCAACCTTAGCGGCGGCAACCAACAAAAGGTGGTTATTGCCAAATGGCTGAGCACCAAGGCCAGGGTGTTTATTTTTGACGAACCTACGCAGGGAATAGATGTGGGGACCAAGGCGGAAATATATAAACTCATGTGTGGCCTTGCAAAAGAAGGCTGCTGCATAGTGATGATCTCCTCGGATATGAATGAACTGCTCTCCATGTCTGACCGAGTGGCTGTAATGAGCGCCGGCAAGCTGGCTGGCACACTGAGACATGAGGAGTGTACCCAGGAAAATGTGCTCAGATTTGCGTTCGAGCGGGGCGGCGAATGACCATTCTATGTAAGGACAGTAGGACGGATACTTATATGAAAAATAAAAAGTTAAACGTTAATTGGCAGGTAGTGGGAGTTTTGGCCGCTATTGTTGTGATCATCATCGTCACAGGTATAATGCGGCCTCAGTTTTTCAAGCTGTCAAATATTGCGAACATCATAAGACAAAACGCCGCCCTTGCACTTATAGCCTTTGCGATGACCCCGATAATCATAACAGGCGGAATAGACCTGTCCCCCGCACCGAATACAGCCCTTGTCAGCATAGTGGTGGCGATACTTCTTGTAAGCGGGGTAAATGTGTATCTGGCGATGACGCTGGGCATTCTGGCTGGAACTTTTTGCGGGCTTGTAAACGGCGTTCTGGTTGGATATTTGAAACTGCCGCCCTTTGTGGCCACGCTCAGCACCCAGTGTGTTATACAGGGTATCGCCCTGACGATAACAGGCGGTGTGCCGGTCACAAATCTGGGTAACGAGACGTATAAGGCCCTGGGGATAGGAAGTATAGGCGGGATAGTACCAATAAATTTTATCCCAGTCGTTATCCTCTTTGCCCTGACCTTTTTCCTGCTCCACAAGACAAGGTTCGGTATTAATACCTATGCCATAGGCGGCAACGAGACGGTTGCCCTGTGGGCGGGCATAAATGTAAAAAAACATAAGCTTTTGATATATACTTTTGCCGGATTTATGTTCGGCGTGGCCGGTGTGATAGCCGGTTCCAGGGTGAGTTCAGGCCAACCCTACCTGAGCTCAGGAATAGAGTTGGACGCGATCGCCGCCGCATGCATAGGCGGCACCTCGATGGCTGGCGGCAAGGGTACGATGTTGGGCACGCTTCTCGGCGTTGTGCTCATGGGACTGCTGAATAACGCGCTCAACCTCTCTGGAATTTCCACCTTCGTGCAGGATATCATAACCGGTATCGTGATAGCTATAGCAGTCCTTGTCAGTATGATAAGGGATAACAAAAACTGAAATACTACTTGGCGAATATGGCCGCAAGGCACGATATATAATAAATTTTGGAGGTCCACCATGAAAAAGAGAAGACTGTTATCCCTGTTTCTGGCACTGGCTATGTGTCTGGCGCTCGCGGGCTGCGGAGAAAGCAAAGCCCCGGACGCTCAGACAGCAGCCCCGGCGGAAAATGGCGGAGCTGCCGCTGAAGACCCTCCTGCTGAGAAGAAGACTGTTAATGTTACCGTGCTTATGCCCAATGCCGGTGATACATATTTCCAGAATAAATCCTACGGCTATTATCTTGGCGAGCAGTCCGCGAATAATGAGTACCCGGAAATAGACGTGGTGGTGAAAATGTATGACGCCGGCGGCTATGAATACGCGGAAAAACAGATAAGCCAGATGGAAGACGCCATAACTCAGGGCGTGGACGTGATCGTGTTGACCCCCTGCGATTCTGAAGCGCTTGTGCCCTATGTGGAGAAAGCTCTCGACGCCGGGATAATTGTCATAAACGATGATATCGCCGTCAACTGTGAGTGCACCAGCGCGATCTATGAGAACTCCGTGCGGGCCGGTAAGTTTGTGGGCTATAGAATGGCGGAAAGCCTTGGCTATGAGGGAAATGTGTGCCTGCTCAAGGGCCCCTCCTCCGGTGCGCTTTTCGTAAACAGAGGTAAAGGTGTTGTCGAGGGTCTGTCCGCTTTTGAAGGGATAAATATCCTTGACGAACAGTTCCAGACTGACGATGTTATGGCCGGAATGACCCAGGTAGAGGATTGGATACAGCGCTTTGGCGATGAGCTTGACGCGATATATATACACGGTGCCACCCAGGCGATAGTTGCGGCAGATTCTCTCAAGGCGGCAGGGTATGAGCCAGGCGATGTAAAGATATTCACTTTTGACGTCAGCGCTGAATCTCTCCAGTATCTTAAGGATGGCTGGCTCACCGGCATAGTTCCCGCACAGCCCATAAAGGTTGCCCAGAACGCGGTCATTTACGGAGTTCGTGCTTACATGGGAGACGAGGTGCCGCTCAGGGTCTACTCCAACGATGATTACCCCATCCTCTTTGACGAGGCGGAGGGATTTGACACGGGCTTCTGCATGGCTCCTGACGGATGGACGCCCAGCCTGAACTGAAAATATAGTCCAAATCTGGCGTAACTGCTGACTTTTTGACGGGGCTTAATAGACGGAAAGAAATTTCATGCCTGTTAAGCCCTTCAAATTTAGGCAGGACGGCATAAAAAGATAGTGAGGTCACAATGGATAGGTATGCGTTAGCAAAAGTCGCTCTGGGAGAAGAGGCTGCGGATCTTGTTATAAGCGGGGGCGATTTGGTCAATGTATGCACAAAGGAGATATACGCCGCCGATGTTGCCATAAAGGGCGACAGCATAGCATATGTGGGGGACTGTGCCCACACCATAGGCGAGAATACGAAAATAATCGACGCCAAAGGAAGCTATATTTGTCCCGGCCTCATCGACCAGCATATACACACCTATGAAAGTCAGATGGACGTCGTCGAATATGCTAACGCGGTAGTGCCCTTGGGCGTTACCGGCGTTGTAAATGATTTTTACGGCGAGTGTGTCATAGGTGGGGTAAAGGCTGTCAGAAGCTCTCTGGACATAGCCAAAAAGCAGACTCCCTTGAAGATGTTTTTCGCTCTACCCATGCCAGCGTATTATCAGAATCTTCCCTTTTATCATGTGGGCCATCCTACAGAAGATGAAATGCTTGAGATGATGGATTGGGAAGAATGCGTGGGCCTGAACGACACCTTCGGCAGCAAAATGATAAAGAACGACCCTAAAATGCTGAAGCTTGTGAACGAGGCGCAGAAGCGGAAGCTTCAGGTCTGCGGTCACGGCTCGGAGCTCAGCGAGAGACAGTCAAACGCCTGGATGGCCTATGTGCGGAGGACAGACGACCACGAATGTACAGAGCCGGATGAGCTGCTGTATAAGCTCCGGCTGGGTATGTATGTTTCCATGCGCGTGGGTTCCGGCTGTGTGGAGATACCAAAACTGGCCCGGGCTCTTGCCCGCACAAATCTGGATACAAGGCGGATAACCTTGAACACGGATGTCTGCTCTCCACTCAGGATGAGCGAAGAGGGCCATTTGGATAATTGTGTGAGGACCTGCATAAGAAACGGTATCCGACCCATAGACGCTATATGCATGGCGACTATAAACACGGCGGAGTGCATAAGGAAGGACGAACTCTTCGGCTCTGTAAGCCCGGGGAAAATCGCGGATATCCTGCTGGTAAAGGATCTTGTTGATTTTCGCGCCCACACAGTCATTGCAAACGGCCGAGTGGTGGCGGTGAACGGAAAACTGACAGAACCATTCAAAAGAGTGCCGTACCCTGAATTTGCCTACAACACGGTCCGTCTCAGGAAAGAGCTTGCCCCGGCAGACTTTAAGATCTCCTGCGGTTCAGACGGTCCTAAGAAGGTCAGAGTGATAGGCTGTTCTGACGCCGGTATCATTACAGAGGAGCTCAATATGGAGCTTTGGGCCGTCGACGGTGAGATCCGCCCTGACCTTTCTGAAGACGTGCTGAAGATAGCAAGCATTGAAAGAACGGGCAGGACAGGCGATATGTATACCGCCCTTATACACGGCTTCGGCCTTAAGGCGGGCGCGATTGCCAGCACCTATAATCCTCATAACCAGCACATGACGATCGTCGGCACAAATGATGAAGACATGGCCTTTGCGGCGAATGCGCTGACAGAAATGGGCGGGGGTTTTATTGTGGTGGATAAGGGTAAACTAAGAGCGGCTCTTCCGCTGCCAATGTTTGGCCTGCTTTCGGATATGCCTCTTGAAAGCGTGGTGGAGGGAGTTCGGGCGGTGTATTCAGCCGCCTGGGACCTGGGCTGCAAGCTGCCGGAGCCCTTTCATACTCTGGCGTTTGTGGGCCTGCCTGTGATAATAGGAAATCTGAAAATAAGCCCAAGCGGACTGGTAGACGTATGGGCGGAGAAAAATGTGCCTTTGTTCCTGGAGGAATAAAAGCTCTTCGGTGAAAGAATGAGAATTTTTGACGGTCATATCCATGCTGGCGCGGAGACAAAGACCCCGGACATTATACGGTTTTTAGATGAAACGGGGGCGGAATACGGGTTGATACTCGCTGCGGATCACGGGAAATGGGATGAGGATAACCCCCAAGCCGTGTGCAGCAATGAAACCGCCGGGCGAATAGTCCGGGAAGGTGGAGGCCGCCTGTACGGTCTGGCTTCAGTCAGCCCAGAAAGCCCGGAAAATGTGGCCAATAAAACAGAAAACGCCTTTGAAATGGGACTAAAAGGCCTGAAAATATACCCTCACGGCGGATTTTACCCAAATGACAGAAGCTTGTATCCAGCCTATGAACAGGCACGGGACAGGGGCTATCCGGTTTTTATACACACGGGTATAAAAGCCCAGCGAAGTCAGAGGATGAAGTACAACGACCCTATATACATTGACGATATAGCGGTGGATTTCCCCGGCCTTAAGATCGTTATCATGCACGCCGGGTATCCATGGACTGAAGAGACCCTTATACTCTCTCACTTAAACGAAAATGTGATGATAGATCTCACTTTTCTGGATGTGCTGTCCTATACCTATGGAAAGGATCTTCTTGCCGAGGTATGCGAGAGAGCCTGTAAGGTATTGGGTTCAGAGAAGATTATCTGGGGCTCAGAGGGCGAACTACTGGGGCTTGAGGCGTTCAGGGACGAGGGGATCACCCGCGTAAAGAAATGCCTTGCAGAGATCGGCTCCTTCTCCTTCCTTACTGGGCGGGACAAGGAAAACATTTTGTATAAGAATCTTCGCAATATGTTTGAATGAAATCCAAAGAAAATTTGACTGTTTTGCATTACGAAAGGAGCAAAATATGGATCCGTTGATCATTGTAGCAACTCCAAACAACTGCTGGCTGCACCCCCAGACAAAATACCCCAAAACTGTGGAGGAGCTGATAGAAGAGGCCTGCCGCTGCCGGGAGGCTGGCGCCGCTGTTCTGCACACCCACGGTCTGGCAGATATTGGCGAAGACTGCTGCACAAAGGGCGTCGGAAAATGGACAGAAGTAATTGATGGGACGCGGGCGGTTTCGGACATATTGATACAGAGCGGCATGTCCACCCTGACCCTGCGGCAGCGAATTGAGGTTTTTGAAAAGAAATCGGACATGGTCTCTATAATACTCAATCACCATGATGAGGATTTTGCCGAATGCAATACCGATGTGCTTCACCCCTTGGAAGAGCTTGTGGAATATGCCGAGGCTTGCCGGGAATACCGGGTGAAGCCGGAATTTGAGATCTGGCATTCGGGCTCCATATGGAATTTGAACCAGCTTATAAACAAAGGGCTTCTGGACGGACCCTATATAAACACAATGTTTTTCGGCTGGCCCGGTGGCACCTGGTCTCCGCCTACAGTACAGGAGTATCTCTACAGGCGTAATATGATGCCTGAGGGCTGCAAATGTGTTGTTTCCATAATGGGCCGGGAGCAGATGGATATTCTGGTCGCCGCTATAAGAAACGGAGACGGCGTAAGAGTTGGGACGGAGGACTATCCCTTTGACCAGCAGGGCAAGATCTGCGAAGCCCATGAGCTCGTTAAGGAGATCGCGGACATTTCAAGAAGCCTTGGCCGAGAGGTGGCGACGCCTGCTCAGGCCCGGGAGATCCTGGGCATATACGCCTGATAAACGCACTGAAGGAGGGGGAGGTATGTTTGTATCTCCTCCTTTTGTCGTATATTAAGAGGTTCAAGGCTGCTGCACGGGCGGCAGCAACGGCTGATGACAAAAACCCACAAGGAGGTTTGGATGAAAACTGTTAACATCGCGGTGATCGGGGCTGGATGGTTTGGGGATGTACACGCGGAGTGTTATCTCCGGGCCCAGAGCATGCTCAGCGAGGTGCGGCTGCGGCTGCACACGGTCATTGATATCAACGAGGAGGCGGCCCTGCGCTGCCGGGAGAAGTATGACTTCATGTACTGGGGGACGGACTGGCGCAGCGTTATCGACAACCCGGACATAGACCTGGTGGACGTCTGCACGGACAACAAATTCCACCGGGAAATGGCCATGGCCGCCATTGAAAAAGGCAAGCATGTCTTCTGCGAAAAGCCCCTTGCCGACACCGTGAGGGACGCGGAAGACATGACCCGCGCGGCGGAGGCCGCCGGCGCTGTGAATATGATAGACTTCCACTATAGAAAAATACCAGCCCTGGCCCAGCTTCACGAGCTGATACAGGAGGGCAGGCTCGGCAGGATCTACCATATAAAGGGCATGTTCCTCCAGGATTTCGGCTTCGACTCCCCCATGACCTGGCGCTTTAAAAAAGACCAGTCCGGCGGAGGCAGCATAATAACCATGGGCTCCCACGTTATCGACGCCATGCGCTATCTGGTGGGAGAGGTGGAGGAGGTCAGCGCCGCCGGAGCCACCTTCATAGAGAGCCGCGCCTATGCCGACACCGGGGAAAAAGACCTCTGCGATGTGGACGACGCGATGACCGTGCTCCTCCGCTTTAAAAACGGGGCCCTGGGTATGCTGATGACCTCCTGGCTCAGCCACGGCTGCCGCCATCACCATGAGCTGGAGATATACGGCGAAAAAGGCAGCGCCAAATTCAACAGCGAGCGCCTGAACGAGCTGGAGCTCTATCTGGGCAGCTCCCATGACCCGATAAACGGCAAGCGAACTGTGCTCGTGGGCCGGGACAACCCCTATGGCGAGCTGTTCAACCTGAAGACCGGCATGGGTATTGGGGTAAAAGAGTCGATAACCATACAGCTCAGGGACATGATAGAGGCCATGCTCAGCGGCCGCCCCGCTTCCCCCTCCTTCTATGACGGGCTCCAGGCCGCCAAAATATCCAGCGCCATAATCCATGCCGCGGAAAGCCGCGCCTGGGTCAAAGTCGAGCAGTAAAGGCTTTTGGAAAACACTTTATAATTATAATAGAAGAAGAGAGGTATCATTCTATGGATTTTACGGATAAGGTAGTTATCATAACGGGAGCGGGAGCGGGCATGGGCCGGGCCGCCGCCCTCAAATTCGCTGCCCTGGGGGCTTCGGTGGTGGTCAATTCTCTTTCCGCCTCGGCGGAAAGGGTCTGCCAAGAGCTGAAGAGCCGGGGCTGTCCCGCTCTCTTTGTCCAGGGCGACGTGTCCGAGCCGGAGGACGCGGAGCGGCTTGTCCGCTCTGCGGCGGAGACCTTCGGAAAGATAGACGTGCTGGTGAACGCTGCGGGCATGGTGGCAAACGGAAGCGTGGAGCAGTGCGACGAGGAGACCTGGGACAAGTCCATGAAGACCAACGTGAAGAGCGTCTTCCTCATGTCCCGCCTGGCCCTGCCCTGGCTGAGAAAGACCAAGGGCGTGATCGTCAATATAACCTCCACCGTGGCCATAAAGGGCGTGGTGAATCGGGCGGCCTACAGCGCCACCAAGGGGGCCATCCTCTCCCTGTCCAGGTCCATGGCCGCAGAGTATGTGGGGGAAGGGATAAGAATAAACTGCGTTTGCCCCGGCACGGTGGAGACCGAGTCCTTCCGCCGCCGGGTCGCCCAGTCGCCGGACCCGGAGCAGGCCATGAGGGACTTTGTCGCCCGTCAGCCCATGGGCAGGCTCGGCACCCCCGAGGAACTGGCTGAGGCCATCCTCTTCGCCGCCTCCCCCGAAGTGGGCTTCATGACAGGGGCCAACATCGTGGTAGACGGCGCCATGACCGTATAAGCCGCGGCGGCGTCAGAAGAAGCCGACTGCATTCCGCGGCGTCAGAAGGAGCCGACTGCATTCCGCTTGTGGCCTTTGCCCCAAGCTCCATATCCGTCGGCTCCTTCTTCCTTATCCAAATCAAACCCGCTCCGCTGGGCTTTGATTTGGGGATACGGGGATAATTGCCAGCCTGAGATACAAGGCACCCGGCCCCCCATGGGCTCCCTCACCGAGGGAGCCCTTTGCTTTTCTGTACATTCACGCAAGCGCCGAACACGCCCCTTCCCGTGGACGCAGTGCCGGGGGGAGGGGCGGGATCCTGTTTTTTCCTGACGCGGTTGACAGGGGCCGGGCAGGGGAATATAATCATTGGCGGTAATTTGACTGAAAGGGGGTGCCTGTATGGCAGCGCTTTCCCGGCGGGGCGACAAGGACATGACCCAGGGCAGCATAGCCCGGCTCCTTATCTCCTTCGCTGTGCCACTGCTGATCGGAAATGTTTTTCAGCAGCTTTATAACACGGTGGATTCCATAATAGTTGGAAATTATGTGAGCAAGCAGGCTCTGGCGGCGGTGGGCTGCACCGGGCCTGTTATAAACGCGCTGATAGGGCTCTTCGCCGGGCTCTCCTCCGGCGCGGGGGTGGTCATATCCCAGTTTTACGGGGCGAAGGACGAGGAAAAGCTCCACCGGGCGGTCCAGACCACCATCACGCTCACTCTTGTTATGTGCGCGCTGCTGACGGCCCTGGGGGTCCTGGCCACGCCGGCAATGCTCCGGATGATGGACACGCCGGAGGACGTGTTCCCGGCGGCGGCGGAGTATCTCAGGATATATTTCTGGGGCGTGTCCGGCCTGCTGCTGTATAACATCGGCGCGGGCATACTCCGTGCCGTGGGCGACTCTACAAGGCCCCTGTATTTTCTGATCTTCTCCGCCCTTATGAACACGGTGCTGGACATCGTGTGCGTGAAATACCTGTCGATGGGTATCGCCGGGGCGGCCATTGCCACCATATTGTCCCAATTCATGTCCGCCGCCCTGGTCATGCTGCTCCTGTCGCGCAGCGGCGCGGCCTACAGGGTGGACTACCGGAAGCTGGGGATGGACGGGGCCATGCTGAAAAAGATATGCGCCATAGGCATACCCTCGGCGCTTCAGCTTGCGGTGACGGCTTTTTCCAATATTTTCGTCCAGTCTTACATAAACCGTTTCGAGAGCTCCTGTATGGCAGGCTGGGCGGCCTATAACAAGATAGACGCCTTTGCCATGCTGCCTATGATGTCCCTGTCCCTGGCCATAACCACCTTTGTGGGCCAGAACCTGGGCGCCGGGGAGTATAAGCGGGCCCGCTCCGCCCCGCGCTACGGTCTCATCATGGGCTTTACAATGATGGCGGTCATCCTCACGCCGCTTATGATATTCGCCCCCCGGCTCACGGCCCTTTTCAATCAGGAGGCGGAGGTCATTTCCTTCGGCAGCATGTTCATCAGGATGATATCCCCCTTCTACCTGGCCTTCGCCATAAACCAGGTGTATCTGGGAGCCCTCCGGGGCGCGGGGGATACGAAGACCGCCATGCTGATAACCCTGGGCTCCTTCGTCGTTTTCCGGCAGATATATCTTTTCAGCGCCTACCGCCTGGGCGGCGGGATAAGGGCCATCGCCATGGGCTACCCGGCGGGCTGGCTTCTGTGCAGCGCCCTGCTGCTCATCTACTATTACGGCAGCAAAAGGGTGCGCCGGGAGCTCGCCGCCTCCGGCCGGGAGCAATGACAGAAGAGCCCTGTAAAAAGGGCTGGACCAAAACAAAAAAACATCCTGTCCCCGTTTAGCCTGGGACAGGATGTTTCCGCTTTTTCGCGCCAACATTAATATTATATCCATTTGAGAAGCTGCCTGTCAATATAATACACAAAAAATTCAAAAATTTTGCTTTTTTTCGGCTCTGTGCACAAATTTGGAGCATAAAAATCATAAACTATTGCTCTTGAAACTGGCGGCGGGATTTGCTATATTAACATCAGAAAGGGTGATACCGATGTACAAGTAAAGCCCCGGGGCAAAAACAGAGCCTGGCCCCAGGGGGAAAGCGCCGCAGATCGAAAAGGTTCAGGAGGACAAAGAGCACAGAGCTTATCTCGCTTATGAGATCGCCCGATGGAGGCAAAAGAGTGTTTCAGTTTAGTGTCCCGGAGACAGGCGGCGTCAGGAAGTAAAAAAATCCGCAGAAAGAGAGGTAACCAAGATGTTAGATACTAAGAATTCACAGAAGTGACCCTTGGCCGCATAGAAAAGCGTGAGTTATCCGCTGCGGTCAAGGGTTGCTTCTTTTTTTGCCTTTTTTGCCCCGGAAGGGGCTTTTTTGCTGCCCAACAGGCCGCAGACAGCGGCGACATGCGATTCTCGTGACACGATCCCCGCCAGCGGAATGCTGTGCGTTTCCTCCGCCGCTGCCGAGCTCAGCGGAGGCAAAAGTCCCTGAGATC
>DBGBEC010000296.1:0-8409 GCA_048477415.1 Candidatus Limivicinus sp.
GTACGAGACCTTGTGAAAACGCGGCCTTTTTCCCGGGCTGTCTGGCCTGGGGGTCCGCTGTGCCGGGCCGGAGGCGGCCTGAAAATATTATTGACAAAAAGAGTTATTTTTAAACTAATTGTAAAAATAAGAGGACCGAACTAAAACCTGGAGAAAAGACAATTAAATTTAGGGAGGAAGGACGATTATGGATCACAGCCTTTATGATATGGGCTGGGTAGTGCTCGTGTATTCGGTTTTGGGCTGGCTCGTGGAGGGGCTCGTCGTGGCGGTGAAGGAAAAGGCTTTTGTCAACAGGGGCTTTCTTACCGGCCCGCTCTGCCCTGTATACGGCCTCGGGGCACTGCTTGCGCTGCTCCTGCTGGAGCCGGTGAAGGAGCGGCTCCCGCTGCTGTTTCTTGGCTGCATGCTCCTGGGCACGCTGCTGGAGTTTCTGGCGGGCTTTCTTTTGGAGCGCTTATATAAAGATAAATGGTGGGATCACGCAGCCGCGCCCCTCAACATAAAGGGCTATGTCTGCCTTGGAACTTCTGTGGTGTGGGGCCTGGCCGGTGTTCTGGTGGTGGCTGTGCTGGACCCTGTTTTAATGGGCCTTGTGGATAAAATAAGCTATGGCCTGGGCATGTGGCTGCTCATTGCGGCCTATGTCATTATGGCTGGGGACCTGGCCGTCTCCCTTTGGGTGCTCCCGGGGCTGCCGAGGCGCTTTGACACCGCCATGGAGGCCAAGAATATCCTTGCCGGAAAATCAGACACCCCCTGGGAAAGCCATATCTTTCGCCGGGTGAAGGTCAAGGAGGAGCAGCCGAATGAGGCCGAGGGGCCCGGCGTGGAAGAGCCGCAGACCGAGACGGAAGAAAAACCGACGGAGACCGCCGAGCTGAAGTTTTGGCCGATGCTGGTGAACCTCTATGTCGCCCGGCATGTGGCCCTGGCCTATCCAAAGCTTGCCGACGGGAAAAACAGCGGTCACTGCTTTTTCAGGCTGAGGATAATCTGCCAGGTCCTTACTACCAAAAAAGGTGGAAGTTACGATTGAATCTCTATCTGTACGGACATGACTATAAATACGCCGCTGAGCAAATGCTGCTCAGCCTTTTTCCCGCGGAGCGGCCTGTCTATCCCCAGGGGCGGCCGGAGGGGGACAGGATGGAGCTGCGTCTGAGCCGTGGCGGGAGCATGGCCACGGCCACCTGCCTGTATTCACGGGGGGAGGAGCGCTTTTACGGCCGGGCCGCCGCCCGGCTGGAGGGCCAGCCCGGGGAGACCGGGTATGACAGCCGCTGCCAGCGGCTCATAAAAAACGCCATGTACCGGGCTGCCCTCCGCTCCGGCGTGGAAAGCCCGCCCTGGGGAGCCCTTACCGGGGTCCGGCCGGGTAAGCTGCTCTGTGGCCTGTTAGAGGCGGAAAAAAGCGAAAAAAGGGCCCTGAGCCGCTTTGAGGAGGAGTTCAAAGTCTCCCCGCGGCGGGCGGAGCTCTGCCTGGACGCGAGCCGCGAGACCTTAAAGCTTAAAAAAGAGCTTCAGGAGCGGGATGTCTGCCTGTATGTGGGCATACCCTTCTGCCCCACACGCTGCGCCTATTGCAGCTTTGTGAGCCAGTCGGTGGAGAAGAGCATGAAGCTTATCCCCCCCTTTCTGGAGGCTCTATACAGGGAACTGGAGGCCGTGGCGGCCCAGGTGAAGAGCCTGGGGCTGCGGGTGATAGCGCTGTATATGGGCGGCGGCACCCCCACCACTCTCAGCGCCCCTCAGCTTGAGGAGCTCTGCTCCCGGCTGGAGCGGAGCTTTGACCTGAGCGCCCTGCGGGAGTATACCGTGGAGGCCGGCAGACCGGACACCATCAGCCGGGAAAAGCTCCGGGTGCTGAAAAGCCACGGGGTGGACAGGATAAGCGTGAACCCCCAGACCATGGACGACGCTGTCCTCCAGACCATCGGCAGAAAGCACAGCGCCGCCGACATAGTATCCGCCCTGGAGCTTGCCAGGGACCTTGGTGGCTTCCAGGTGAACATGGACCTTATCGCCGGTCTCCCCGGGGACAGCGTTCAGGGCTTTAAAGACAGTCTTGAGCGGGTGCTGGCCCTGGAGCCGGAGAATATAACCGTCCACACCCTGTCCCTTAAAAAGGGTTCCCGAGTGACGCTGGAGGGCAGCAGCATACCCGGAGGGGACCAGGTGGCCCGGATGCTGGACTATGGCATGGACAGGCTGCGCCAGGCGGGGTACATGCCCTATTATCTCTACCGGCAGAAATTTATGTCCGGCGGCTTTGAAAATGTGGGATGGACCAGACCGGGGCATAATAATATATATAATATCTGCATAATGGAGGAGCTTTGCAGCATCCTTGCTATGGGTGGCGGAGGCTCGACAAAGCTTGTCCGCCATGACGGGGGGCGCAATATAAGGCTTATGGCCCCAAAGTACCCCCTTGAGTATATCGGCAGTATCGACAAGACCTGTGCCGACAAGGAAAATATCGCCCGGTTCTATACCGGTGAAAGCTGAAAGGAGGAGCTGCCAATGGCATATCAGCTCAGCGAAATAAACTTCAAGACCGTGGCCGACCCAAAGGCCTTTGTGGAGGAGGGCGACGCCCTCTACCAGGCAAAGGTGGATAAGGCCGCCGACCTGATAATGGAAAACCGGAAAAAAAGCCCCATCGTGCTGCTCTCCGGTCCTTCGGGCTCCGGCAAGACGACCACCTCCATGAAAATAGCCGAGGCCCTGAAAAAGCGGGGCATAGGCACCTATTATGTGGGCATGGACGACTATTTCAAGACCATAGACCCGGCCACGGTGCCCCGCACCCCCGAGGGGGAGATGGACCTGGAATCTCCGCTGTGTGTGGATATGGAGCTTTTGAACCGGCACTTCACCCAGCTCTCCCAGGGCAAGCGCATTTTTGTGCCCAAATACGAGTTCTCCAGGAAGATGCGGGTGCAGGAGCCCTCAAAATCCATAAAGCTCGCCGGGGACGAGGTGGTGATCTTCGAGGGGATACACGCCCTGAGCGACATGATAACCGACCGGCACCCTGAGGCCTTCAAGCTCTATATCTCCGCCAGGAGCGACGTGGAGTTTGAGGGGAAGATCATCTTCAAGCGGACCTGGTTCCGTCTCGTGCGCCGCACTGTCAGGGATTATAACTTCCGGGGCTCGGACCCGGCGGAGACCATGGGCATGTGGGCCAACGTCCGCCGGGGCGAGAAGGCCTATATCTCCCCCTATAAGGACAAGGCGGACCTGCGCTTCGACACCTCGCTGCCCTATGAGCTGGCGGTATTCAACCGCACCGCCACAGAGCTTTTCCGTTCCGTACCGGAGGGGATAGAGCGCTTTGAAGAGCTGCGCGCCGTGCTTCCCGCCCTACAGCTTTTCGGCTCCATAGACGAGAAGTATGTGGCGGAGGACTCCCTGATAAGAGAATTCATCGGCGGCGGCATATACGAATATTGATAAAAAAGCAAGGAATATTATCCGCAAAAGATAATATTCCTTGCTTTTTCTGTGACACTGCTGTATAATAAAGTAAAAAACTGCCGCCGAGAGGCCATTTTCAGATGTAAAGAGAAACTGAAGGGCATAAAAGCGGAAGCTGAGGGGGAATAAAGCGTGTGGACATGTCCCAAGTGCGGAAGAGAGTTCAAAAGGACAGGTCAAGGGCATTATTGCGGGAAAGCACCTGAAACAGTGCCGGGATATATCGCCTCGCAGCCCATGGAAATACAGCCCCATTTAACAGAAATGATGCTCACGCTGCAAAACAGTGTTCCCGGTGTGAATGAGCGTGTATTATGGAGTATGCCATATTACGAGAAAGAGGGGAGAAGCATCTCCTTTTCCGCCTGCAAGGAGCACATCAGCCTGTATGCGGGAGCCGAAGCGATCGAAAAATTTGCCTCCGGCTTAGGCGAATTTGTCACAAAGAAAAACGCGGTCTATTTTCCCTACGACAGGGCACTGCCGACAAAACTTATCGCGGATATTGCGAAATGGTGCTTAGGCTGACAGGACAAGTTTTAGCTAAACAAAAGTATGAATAAAAAGGAGGCTTTACATGCAGCTTGGAAAGATATTGGCGGCCCGGCGCAGGGAGCTGGGGCTGAAGCAGGGCGAGCTTGCCGCCCTTCTGAACGAGGAGGGGATAGCCGTGTCCAACCAGGCCGTTTCCAAGTGGGAAAAGGGCCTGACCCTGCCGAACGCCAGGCAGTTTCTGGCATTGTGCCGGACCATGGATATAGAAGACGTGAGAGAGACCTTCTCTCAGGGGGAAGAGGGTCTGCTGCATGGTCTGGACGGAGAGGGCAGGCGCAAGGCCCTGGACTATATCCAGCTCCTTCGGGACAGCGGCCGCTATGCTCCCGCCCAGCCGGAGACAGAGCAGGAGCCGCCGCGCTGCCTGCCGCTATACTCTCTGGCGGTCTCCGCCGGCACGGGCCAGTTCCTGGACGGTGAGGACTATGAGATGGTAGAGGTGGGCCAGGAGGTGGCCGAGGGGGCAAACTTCGGCGTCCGCGTCTCGGGCGACAGCATGGAGCCGGAGTTTCACGACGGCCAGGTCATATGGGTCCGCCAGCAGCGCAGCCTTATGACCGGGGAGATAGGTATCTTCCTCTATGACGGCAGCGCCTATCTCAAGCAGCTTGTGGCCCTGAAAAGCTCCATGGCCCTCCACTCCCTCAACCCTAAATATGATGATATCGTCATCTCTCCCGAGCTCCCCCTCCGTGTCCTGGGCAAGGTCCTCCGCTGAGGGTCCAGTAAGAGCAAAAGTCAGACGACGCTTTTGCCCCGCCCGGGCTCGCTCCGCCATGTCTGCCGGCGGCGCTGAAAGACAGAGAAGTCTTTTCAGCCATATTTCAGATCGAAGGAGGCCCTGTCCGTGTTTACCTATGCGCTGTATTCCGCTGCCCTGGCCGGGCTGCTCATCTCCCTTCTGAAGGACCGGGAGAAGACCGGGAACGCCCTGAAAAAGGCCTGGAAGTCTTTTGAAAATATCCTGCCCTCCATGCTCAGCGTTCTGCTGCTCATAGGGCTTATCCTGTCCCTGGTGGATGAGAGGGCCATATCCGCCCTGATCGGGGCAGAGTCCGGGGCGCTGGGTATGCTGATCGCCGCTGTGATAGGCAGCATCACGCTCATCCCGGGCTATCTGGCTTTTCCCCTGGCGGCCTCTCTGCTCCAGGCCGGCGCGGGATATGGGCAGCTTGCGCTGTTCGTGTCCACGCTGATGATGGTGGGCCTTGCGACCTTTCCCCTGGAATCGAAATGCTTCGGGACCAGGACGGCTCTGAAGCGTAATCTTCTGTCCCTTGCGGTGGCCGTCATAACATCATGTCTGATGGGGGTCATAATGCGATGAATAAAGGGCTGAGGAAACTGTCAAAATATAAGGTCCCCGCCGTTCTGCTCGCGCTGGTCCTTGCTCTCAGCGCCCTTTGGCCGGAGCTTGGGGCGGAGGCGCTGAGCTCCACGGGGGATTATTTTCTGGGAATGCTGTCTGTGGTGCCGCCGGTATTTATCCTGATGGGGCTCATGGACGTGTGGGTGCCAAAAGAGACCTTCATGAAGTTCATGGGCAAGGGCTCCGGCGTTAAAGGGGCCCTGTTCTCCTTTCTGCTGGGCTCCTTTTCCTCCGGGCCGCTCTATGCGGCCTTCCCCATAGCCACCATGTTCTTCAAAAAGGGTGCCTCTCTGTTCAACGTGTTTTTGTTCCTGGGCGCCTGGTCGACGACGAAGATACCCATGGCTCTTTTCGAGATAAGCCAGATGGGCGCGAAATTCGCCATAGCGCGCCTTGGGCTGAATGCTGTGGGCGTGGTCTGCCTTGCCCTTGTCATGGACAGGAGCGCCAGCCCAGGGGAGCGGGCGGTATTATATCAGGAGACGGCAGAGGATCCCGGAGCTGAAGACGGAAAAGGCTGAGATTTTGGATAAATTTAAGGAGATCGGCAGAAATAGGGACCCAGGGAAATATTGACGGGGGAAAGCCAGTATGCTATACTAAACCTTAATTTTATTGCAAAAGGAGATGGATATCCTAAAATGGATGACGGCAGTCGATTGCCATGGGTGATCGCTATCATTTTGCTGTTTTGCGCCGCGTTCTTCGCTGTGACTGAAACGGCCTTTTCCTCTGCCTCCCGCAGCAGGCTGAAGGTCCTTGCAGACCGGGGGGACCCGGGCGCGAAAAAGGCCCTGTATATACTGGACGATTTTGACCGGGCTATAAGCACCCTGCTTATCTGCACCAATATCGTACATATCGCCACAGCCTCCATCGTCACCGTGGCGGTGACAAGGCGCTGGGGGCTCAGCGCCGTTTCGCTGAGCACGATCATCACGACGATAGTGGTGTTTTTTGCCGGGGAAATGCTGCCCAAGAGCATCGCGAAAAAATACAGCGAGAGGTTTGCTGTGAGGTGCGCCGCCCCGCTGCGCTTTTTTATGAAGCTTTTTGCACCCCTCTCGGCCCTGCTCACGGCCATTGGCCAGGCGGCGGCCCGGCTTACAAAAGGGGACGGGGAGATATCTGTGACAGAGGATGAGCTTTACGACATTATCGAGGACATGACCGAAGAGGGCAGCCTTGACGAGGAACAGGGGGAACTCATATCCTCCGCTCTCCAGTTCGGCGATGTCACGGTGGAGAGCGTGCTCACCCCCAGGGTGGATATGGTAGCCATAGACATAAGCGAGTCTATGGAGGACATTCTTGCCCTGATAAGATCCCAGAACCACAGCCGCCTGCCCGTGTACGAGGGCAGCGCGGACAATATCATCGGCATTTTGCAGATACGCCGCTTTATAAAGGCCTATCTCCATATGGGCAGCGGCCTGGAGCTGCGCCCCCTGCTGGACGAGGTGTTTTTCATCCACCAGAGCACCAATATCGACGAGCTCCTGCCCATCATGTCAAAGCGCCGCCTGAATATGGCTATCGTCACCGACAATTACGGCGGCACCCTGGGCCTTGTCACCATAGAAGACATCTTAGAAGAGCTTGTGGGCGAGATATGGGACGAGGACGACGTGGTGGAGGAGGCCGTCGTGGAGCTTGAGGGCGGCGTCTGGGAGGCCGACGCGGATGTGTCTGTAAGCGATGTGTTCGAGCAGATGGACTATGAGGATCCGGAGGACGATGAAGAGCTGGTGAACACACTTATGGGTGCCTGGGCCTACAGCCAGTTTACCGCCATACCCAAAGCCGGAGAGAGCTTTATCTATCACGAGCTGAAGGTCACGGTCTCCGCCATGGAGCACAACCGGATACTGAAGCTGCGCCTTGCCCGGGTCTCCGACGAGGAAGGAGGGGAGGAGCAGTGAGCGTGTATCTTGTCATTTTAGGGATAATCATTTGTATCTGCTTCTCGGCCCTGTTCTCCGCCTCGGAGATGGCCTATTCCTCATGCAACAGCATAAGGCTGGAGCGGGCGAGGGACGAGGGCTCAAAAAAAGCGGGCCTGGCCCTGAAAATAGCCGAGCGCTATGACGACGCCCTGGGGGCCATACTCATAGGCAACAATCTTGTCAACATCGCGGCCTCATCCCTGAGCACAGTCCTTGTGGTCATGCTCACCGGCAGCGACAGCTATACCTGGCTGTCTACGATATTGATCACCCTGCTGGTCATAATCTTCGGCGAGACCATGCCCAAGATAAGCGCAAAGAAAAACGCCAATCGCATGGCCGCGGGCAACGCCTGGTTCATAAACGGTCTTATGCTGGTCCTGAAGCCCATTGTCTGGCTCGTGGTGAAGAGCATAGAGCTGCTCACCCGAGGCATGAAGGGTGAGGACGGAGCCCAGGACGAGGCTGTGGAGGAGCTCCAATCCATAATAGAGACCGCCGAGGATGAGGCAGTGCTGGACCAGGATCAGTCAGAGCTGCTTCAGGCCGCCATAGACTTTTCCCAGATCCCTGCCTACGAGGTCATGACCGCACGTGTGGATGTTCAGGCCATCGACATAGACGACGACTGGGAGGAGATACTCTCCGCCATCGAGGACGCCCCCTATTCACGCCTGCCCGTGTATGAGGACAGCGTGGACAATATAATCGGCGTGTTGTACCTCAACCATTTTTTCAAAGCCATGACCGATGGCGGCCGGGCGGACATAAGAAAGCTTCTCATGCCGCCATGCTATGTGTATAAGACCATGAAACTGCCCGCGGTGCTCAGCCAGCTAAAAAAAGCCCGGCAGCACCTGGCCATCGTCTCCGACGAATACGGCGGGACCCTGGGCGTTATCTCCATGGAGGATGTGCTTGAGCAGATAGTGGGCGAGATATGGGACGAGACCGACACCGTGGAGCAGGAAGTCGTCCGCCGCTCCGAAAGCGAATACGAACTGGACGGGGACATGGTCATAGACGATTTTATAGATCTCGTCGGCATAGACG
>DBGBEC010000297.1:0-10523 GCA_048477415.1 Candidatus Limivicinus sp.
GGTGGCCCGGTCGCAGCCTTCTATAACGTGGGTGTTGGTGAGGATGAGCCCATCCTCAGACAGCACCACGCCCGTGCCCCAGCTATAGCCGGACATCCCGTCGATATAGCCGGATATGGCCACGACGGACCCGGCGCAGCGCTCATATATCTGCTGGAGCTCCAGCTCGGCCTCCGGCGCTGGAGACAGGCTGAGGCTGAAGTCAAGGGGCAGCTCCACCCGGGGGATATTTATCTCCGCCACGTCCGTCTGGGTGCTCTGGTAGTAGTTTTCAAAGAACTGCTGCCAGTCGTCGGGAAGCTGGCCATCTGTTTCCGGGGGGGTGCAGCTCTCTTCCGGGGCGGCGGCGGAGAAGGCAAGGGAGCTGGCCACTATCACGAGCACCGCCAGGCAGATAAGGCCGCCTATCCGCAGAGGGGTGAAGCCCTTCTTCGCCCGGGGCCCTTCTTTGGTCCGGGCCGGAGCGCCGATGGGGGCGGGCTCCTTTTCTGCGCCGCGGGCGGCATACCAGTCTTCTGTTTCGTACCAGTTGTTATTACTCATATACTATCCTCAACGATCCGTTTGGCCCCCCGCTCTACTCGGCCAGGGCCAGGGTAAACACAAATTCCGTCATACCGTCTTCGCTTCTGACAGCGATGTCCTCGTCATGACTGTTTATTATGGTTTTCACCAGGTACAGACCCAGGCCCAGACCGTCCTTATCCATGCTGCGGGACCGGTCAGACTTGTGAAAACGGTCGAATATGAAGGGCAGATCCTCCGCCGGGATGGTCTCGCCAAAATCCTTGATGGAGACATAGGCCTTTCCGCCGTCTTTATAAAGCCTGAGCACAAGGCAGGTGCCGCTGTGGGCAAATTTCACCGCGTTATCCAACAGGTTATATATTACCTGGGTTATGGCGTCTTTATCCGCCCGGACCATGATGTGGTTTTCCGGGAACTGGGGGTCAACGTCCAGTTTTTTCTGGGTAGCCCGCGCCTCGAAGCTGAGGAGGATCTGAAGCACAAGCTCCGTCAGGTCAAATACGCTGCGGCGGCGCGGGTCGGTGGCCGTTGACCGGGCCTGTGTGACGCTTAGCATATCCCGCACGAGCCTGGACAGGCGCCTGGTCTCGTCCCGGATGGAGCGGAGATATTTTTCCTGATCCTCCGGGGGGATGGTGCCGTCCAATATCCCGTCGGCAAAGCCGGCGATTGTGGTCATGGGCGTCCTCAGCTCGTGGGAGACGTTGGCGATAAACTCTGTCCGGCGTTTTTCCGCCTGCTCAAGAGAGTCGGCCATTTTGTTGAAGGAGTCTATCAGGGCCCCCATCTCGTCGGTGGGATCGTCCTCCTGGCGCACCCGGGTGGAGAAATCGCCCCGGGCAAACTTTCTGGAGGCCAGGGCTATCTCATCCAGGGGCCGGGCCATCCGCTTTGAATACACGAGAGAGACCACAAGGGCCGCGCAGAACACCCCCAGGGTGATCGCCGCCGCCACCGCCAGGAAGGCAGACCAGCCGCCCAGCATATTGTCCACGATGTTCGTCACGAAGACATAGCCCATAACGCTGCCGTCGAAGCTGATGGGCTTCGCCACCACGAAGCGGCTCGCTTTATACAGGCCGCCCAGATTGCTTATCTGGTCCATGCCTCCGTTTTTTTCAAGCTGGCTCATCACATCGGCGGAGAGACGGGCGCCGATATGCTCGCAGACCGGAGACCTGTCGGAGCAGGAGACGATAAGCCCCTCGCTGTCGGAGATGAAGACCTGGTTGCCGGTGGAGTTGCCGATGGAGCTTATGGTCATGCTCAGGCCCCAGCTGTTCAGCGAGTCTGTCTGCAAGATGGCGGAGGCTGTGCGGGAGACCTCGCAGGCGCTGTTCACCATGTCCGTTTTATACTCGCTTATCACATAGCTGCGCCCCATGCCCACGAAGGCGAAGGCGGCGATGATGAAGCAGACGAACACCACCGTGGCCGTGGCCACGAAATTTCTGAGATAAATGCTTTTCATCACGCTCAGTCGGTGAGCTCGAACTTATAGCCCACGCCCCAGACCGTCTTCAGGCTCCATTTCTCGGATACTCCCTCCAATTTCTCCCGCAGGCGCTTTATGTGTACGTCTACGGTCCTGGAGTCGCCAAAATAGTCAAAGCCCCACACCTCGTCAAGGAGCTGGTTTCTGGTGAAGACCCGGTTCGGAGAGGAAGCCAGGTGGTAAAGGAGCTCCATCTCCTTGGGGGGAGTGTCGATCTTTTTCCCGTCGACTATCAGCTCATATGAGTCGAGATTTATCACCAGCTTATCAAAGCTCAGCTTTTTGTCCACCGGGGCGTCGGCGTCGGTGCGGCGCATGACGGCGTGGACCCTGGCCAGAAGCTCCTTGACCTCAAAGGGCTTGGTGACATAGTCGTCCGCGCCCATCTCCAGCCCGCTTACCTTGTCGTTGGTCTCGCCCTTGGCTGTGAGCATGATTATGGGTGTGGAGGATTTTTTCCGTATGTCCCGGCAGACCTGCCAGCCGTCCTTTACGGGCAGCATTATATCCAGCAGCACCACATCCGGGGCAAAAAGGTCGAAGGACGACTCTGCCTTCCCCCCGTCTGCCGCTATCATCACCTCAAAGCCGTCTTTGCCCAGATACAGGCGCAGAAGCTCCGCTATATTGCTGTCGTCCTCCACGATGAGAGCTCTCTTGCTCATCCGTATCGCTCCTTTGTACTAATTCTTTTTTTAGAGATCGGTTTTATAATATCTTTGTTGTTGTCGGGCCGCTTTTATGCGGCACTTCACCTTATTATACTGTACCGTGGAGCCTAAAGGTTAAAAAAGTGTAAAACCGCAGTTTTTCTTCTTTTTCGCTCAGAAGTCCAGCTCTTCCAGCCTTATAAGGGCCAGAATATAGACCTTCAGGGCCTCCATAAAATATTCCATGGAGGCGGCTTCGTCCGCGCCGTGGATGGGGCCGGCGAAATCAGGCTGGGGGCGCTCCGGGTGCTCCGGGCCGAAGGACACGGCGTTGGGGAATTCCCGGGCATAGGTGCCGCCGCCGATGGTATAGGGCTTGGCGTCCTCGCCGCTTATGTCGTTATAGGCCTTCAGGCAGGCCTGGACGGCGGGATTGTCGAGAGCCATGTAAAAGGGCTTGGCGTCCCGCTCCATTTTGACCCGGGCAAGGCTGCCCGCTCTCTCCTGGATGGCGGCGGTCAGCTTCTCCCCGTCTGTCGTGCTGGGGTAGCGGCTGTCCAGAGTCTGGAAAATGCGGCCGTCCTCAAGGCCTATCACGCCGCCTATTATCGTCAGCGGCTCAAAAAGCTCATCCCGGGCCGCCACGCCCAGGGCGCTGCCGTCCCAGGCGCTGTGGCAGAGGCGCAGGAAGGAAAAGAGCTCCCTCTCCTCCCCCTGGACCACGCCCTTATCCAGGATATAGTCCACCAAAAGACCGATGGCGTTCATGGTCCCCTCCGGGTGGGAGGCGTGGCCGCCTGTGCCCCTGGCCGTCAGCCGCCAAAGGCCTTCCTCCTCCATCGCTGCCTCCACCCGCTCGGAAGATACCAGCTTCTCCGCCCGGACCAGGGCCCAGGCCCTGTCGGGTATGACGTTGGCGGCCACTCCGCCGCCGATGTCCACCACCCGGTCCAGAGGCAGGCGGGAGACGACGCGCCCGTGATATATCCCCTTCTCCCCGTTGCAGAGGGGGAAATTCGCGTCGGGGCTGAAGCAGAAGAGGGGGGCGGGATAGTTTTCAAGGTAATATTCCACGTCCTTCATCCCGGTCTCCTCGTTCAGGCCCAGAAGGGCCCTGATGGGATAGCGCAGGGGCAGGCCCCGGTCTTTGAAATATTTGAGCGCATAGAGACAGAGGACGCTGGGTCCCTTGTCGTCCATTACCCCGCGGCCTATTATATATCCCTCTCTCTCGCTCATCACAAAGGGGTCCCCGGTCCAGCCCTCGCCGCTGGGCACCACGTCCAGGTGGGTGATGGTGGCAAGATAGCTGTCGCCCCGGCCAAGACCGGCATAGCCCAGCATGCCCTGGCAGTCCACCGCCTCCAGGCCCAGCTCCTCCGCTATCTGAAGGGCCAGCTCAAGCGCCCGGCTGACGCCCCGGCCAAAGGGGGCCCCGGGCTCTGCCCCGGCCTCCACGCTGTTCACGCTCACCAGCCGGGCGATGTCCCTGAATATGGCCTCCCTGTTCTCTTCGGCAAATTTATCTATGTCACGACGAAGCTCCTCTTTCATAATACCGCTCCTTCCAATAATAATATTTATCGCAGCTTGAATATACCATTACAGCGCTCTATTTTCAAGTGCTGAGTGAAGTCCTTGTCAAAAGGGTCTGTACTCTATATACACTTGTTAAATTTTGTACAAATTATGGGCTATATCAGCGTTTCTTCTTGCATTATGCCCAAATTTGTTATATAGTTTTAGCAGCCGCTTTAGCGAAATCCAACATTTTTGTATTAGGAGGATGAATATGAAAAAACCGGTTAAAGCGCTGAGCGTAGTTCTCATTCTTGCGGCCCTGTTCGGCCTCGTGGCCGGAGGCATGACGGTGAAGGACGTTATGGACTGCAAAGCCTATTGGGAGCAGAAGAGCGTGGAGTCCAACGAGAACCTGGCCATGCTGGAGGATGGACTGAACACGCTCAGGGAAAACGAGAGCACCTATTACGAAGGACGGGAGACCTACGAACAGGGTGTGAAGGACTATGAGGCCGGCAAGCAGGAGCTGGCGGACGGACAGACGGAATACAACGCCGGGGTGCAGACCCTTCAGGAGAAGCAGGCCGAGTATGAGGCGGGTCTCGCCACGCTGAAGGCCGCGGAGCAGAAGCTGGCCGCCGGCCAGAAAGAGTATGACGCGGGCGTAAAGGCCTATGAGGCGGGCCTCGCCCAGATAGAGACCTTTGAGACCAGCGAGCAGACGCTGACTCTGCTGGGAAGCTCCCTTCAGTCGGCCAATGCCGGGCTTACAGATTACGAAACATTACAGGCCGCCATGTCTAAACCTGAATTTCAGGCCCTCGCCACCCAGGGGAAGGAGCTCAATGATCTGGCCGCTGAGTTTGCGGCAAAATACAAAGTAGATCCCACCAATGAGGACGCCGTGCAGCAGGCAATAGCAGCTCAAGTCGACCAGGATAAGGTCAAACAGGACGTCGCGACAAAGATAGCTGCGGAGCACTTTGAAGACCTAAAAAAGATTGCGGAAACCAACCAGCTTGATTTGAAAAATCAGGCTGATCTACAGAAAGCCATAGGAATATGGATGAGCGAGAATGGGCAGGTTGCCGAGCAATACAAGCAGGAGGCGATAGGCACTCAGGTTGCCGGGCTTCAGATAAGCAAAGATGTCGCAGAGCTTCAGAAAGCGAAAGAGGCACTGGAGTCCGAAAAAAACAAGCAGCTCATGGCCGGGGCTCAGGGCACGCTGAAGAGCCTTGGAAGCAACATGAGCACCGCTGTGGCGGGCTTCACGCAGCTTGCCCCGGACAAGGCGGAGGAATTTGCGGAGCTCCAGCCCCTGCTTGGCGCGGTTAACGCCTGCGCCAGCGCCCAGAATGTGGCCTCCTTCCTCACGGCGGCCCAGGCCCTTCAGGGCAGCATGAGCGGTGGCGATCCCCTCGCCAAGCTTGAGCCCATGCTCAAAGAGTACGAGGGGGTGTATACCGAGGGCATGAAGGAGTTAGAGGCCAACAGGCCCGCCTATGAGGCCGGAAAGGCCGCCCTCCCTGCGGCGGAGAAGAAGCTGACCGCGGCCAAGGCCGCCCTTGACGCGGGCTATGCCGAGTATAACGCGGGCAAGGCGAAGCTCGACGACGGCGCGGTCCAGCTCGCGGCGGGCAGGGCCCAGCTCCAGGAGGCCGAAAAGACCATCGCCGAGGGCAAGACCGCCCTGGCCGACGCTGAGAAGCAGCTTGAAGACGGCAAGGCGAAGCTCCAGGAGTTTGAAGACGGCCGGGACCAGATATGCGCCGGTCTCGAGACGCTGAAAGCCACCGAGACCTATGCCGGTCTCCAGAGCATTGCCGACAGGCTCGGGGCAGACTTTGACTACATGAAGAACGAGTTTGACCTGGACATAGACCAGGGCATGGCCGCGCTGGCCGCCGCCCGGGAGTTCTCCGCCGATAACGGCGCTGCCGTCACCAGGGAGCTCACTACAAGAGCTGTGGCCGGGGCGCTGGCCATCGCGGGCTCTGTGCTGGCTCTCCTGGCCGGTATACTGGGTCTTACGGGCAAGGTCAAGGGCTCCGGCGTGCTGGCGGTCATCTCCGCCATCGGCGCTGCCGCCGCGATAGTCGCCGCAGTCATGGCCGGGTCCGAGCTCTCTGCCGTGGCCGGCTCCACCACCGCCTTCCTGGCCCTGGCCGGAGGCGCGGTAGTAGCCGTCCTGGCCCTGATACAGGCCATCTCCAGCCTCAGCCCCGCCAAGGCCGCCGCCGAATAAGGCCGGGCGCTGAGCAGCGCGCAAAGCAATGCATAGTTAAACGCCGGAAACACGGGCATTCCCGTTTTCCGGCGTTTTTCCGCGCTGTATCAAAGGCTTTTTTGCTGAAAAGGCAGAGCGCTGCTCCCCCGCTGTCAGTTTATAAGCGCGGCGAGGGCGCTTCCGATGACGGTGGAGTCGTCCATCTCGATAAACGAGAAGGCCCTGCCCGGGGCAAGGGTCCTCAGATACTGCTCCAGGGCCGGCCTGAAGAGCAGGCTCTTCCTGAAGACCGAGCCGTCCGCTGATACGGCGGCAGGGGCCTGGGGCTCCGCCCCGCCGAAGCCAGAGGCGGCGACAAGGGTACAGGCGATGTGCTTTGCCGCCCGGGCGAACACCGCCCTGACGATCTCCCGGGCCGCCGCCTCATCCGCCCCGGCGGCGAAGAAGGGCAGCGGGGCCCCGGCGCCGAAGCTGTCCGCCTGGGGAGTGGACAAAAGCTCCAGCTCCCCTAACTTTTCAAGGCTCGCCCCGGAGAAAACGCCCCAGCCCCCGGCGGATATGAGGGAAAGGCGGCACAGCTCGCCCAGATAGGCCCCGGAAACCATTTTTTCCTCTACATATATCCCGGGAGCCGCTGTGTTTTCATCCAGGAGCCGGTCGATGGGGCCTCGGCCCGGGGGAACGAAGCCGCCGGACTCCACGTCCACTATCATCCGCCCCCGGTCCGGCACCTGGAGCTGGCAGCAGACGTTTGTCCCCGTGCCGTTTATAAGTCCCATAAGCCCCGCGGGAGAGGCCCCGGCGCTCAGACCGCTCATCAGCACGGCGCTCGTATCGTTGAGGAGCAGGGCCTTTTTAAAGCGGCCGCCCAGAGCGCCCAGGAGCTCCGCGCAGACCTTTCGGCTCTGAAAGCCCGCTATGTCCACTTCCTTTGTAAGTCGCTGTATGGTCCCGTCCTTGTCCGGGTCTATATGGCAGGGGAAGGAGAGGCACACGCCCACCCTGTCCGTATACTCCGCCAGGGGGCTCAGCCGCTCCGCCGCGAAGGAAATGAATTCGTCCCAGCTCACCCTCCCCTTTGTGCCGGGCATGGGGCTCTGGCTGAATTTTTCTATTTTCGCGCCCTTATCCGTAAGCTTTACGAGGGCGGTCCGGAAATTCGTGCCCCCGGCGTCTATGGCGGCGGCATAGCCCTCTTTGGGGATATGGCCCTCGCAGCGCAGATAGGTGGGTATCATGCCGAGGCTGCTGTCTTTCCCCTGGAGGCCCCGGCGCATTTCCGCCGTGAAAAGCTCTGTGAACTGCTCCGCGTCCAGGCTTTCCGGGCCAACGCCCAGGTCCCTTATGAATTCACGCGCAGCGCTTTTCATATGAGGGGCTCCTCAAAGCGCTCGGCCTGGGCCTTGCCCTCGTAATAGGGCTTCAGGGCCCTGAAGTCCCGGGCGTAGTGGGGATATTCCAGGTGCCTCGCGGCGGCGGCGCTGTCCTTGAAGCACTCGAACAGGGTGAGGACCCGCTCCTCCCCGTTCCAATAGGGCATGTATTCAAGGCAGCCCTCCTCCTGCCTCGAGGCCTGGACACAGGGCTTCAGCTTTTCCAGATACTCCGCCTCCAGCCCCTCTTTTATCCTGAATTTCGCAACTATCTTTACCATGTCTGCCCCTTTCCCCTCCTCAAGGCTCAAGCAGGAGGGCGTTTTCTTTTATCAGGCGGGAATACCATTTTCCGCTGTCTTTTATCCGGCGCTCCTGGCTGTCATAATCTACATAGCAGAGGCCAAAGCGCTTTTCATAGCCCAGGGCCCACTCGAAATTGTCAAACGAGGACCAGACCATATAGCCCCGCACATCGGCTCCATCCGCGATGGCTCTGTGCAGCGCCGCAACATGGGCCTTCAGATACCCGATCCGCCGCAGGTCGTGGATGTCTCCGTCCGGGCTCAGCTCATCCTCAAAGGCGGCCCCGTTTTCCGTCACGATGATCTTCTGGCCATAATCCCGCCAGCAGCGCATTATCGTGTCGTAAAAGCCCTCGGGACAGACGGGCCAGCCCATGGCGGTATACTCCCGGTCCTCCGGCTTCAGGGAGCGTATCATCAGGGGCCAGCGCTCCTCACCCGCGCCCACAAAATAGCTGTAGTAATAGTTCAGACCGAAGAAGTCTGTGGGAGTGGAGATGAGCTCCATGTCCCCGGGCTTTATCTCCGGGAGGACTATCCCCTTTTCCCTGTACCAGGCCTCCATGTCGGCGGGATAGCGGCCCTTATACAGGGGGTCCAGGAACCAGCGGTTCCAGGCCCCGTCCCAGCGGTCCCGGGCGGCCAGGTCCGCCGGGGCCTGGCTCAGGGCATAGTGGTGGGGCAGATAGTTCGTTATGCCTATCTCCCCCTGGGCCCTTGAGGCCCTGAAGGCCTGGACCATCATGCCGTGGGCCCGGAGCAGATTGTGCCCGGCCAGGAGCGCGGCTGAAAAGTCCTTTATCCCCGGGGCGTGCTTGCCGTCCCAATAGCCGTGATAGGCGTTTATCTGGGGCTCAAGTATGGTCCCCCAATAGGGCACCTGCTCATTGAAGAAGGAGAACACGGTCTCCGCCATGTCCGCGAGGCGGGCGGAGCAGTCCCGGTTCAGCCAGCCCCCTTTCTCCTGGAGCTTCTGGGGCAGGTCCCAGTGATAGAGCATGATGAAGGGGGCCACGCCCTTTTCAAGCATAGCCTCCACGGCCCGGCGGTAAAAATCCAGGCCCTTCTGGTTCAGCCGGCCCTCGCCCTCGGGGAATATCCTGGTCCAGGATATCGATATACGCTGGGTGTTCAGGCCCAGCTTTTTCATGATGGAGGCGTCGGAGGCATAGCGGTGGTAATAGTCGATGGCGGTGTCTCCGGTGTCGCCGTTGGCGATGTTGCCGGGGATGTGGCAGAACCTGTCCCACACGCTCTCGCCCTTGCCGTCCTCGTTCCAGGCGCCCTCGCTCTGAAAGGCGGCGGCAGACGCGCCCCACATGAAGTTTTCGGGAAATGTAAGCTTCTGCATGGTCTCTCCTTCCCTAAAGGGCGATCTCTTTTCCAAGCCTGGCCGAGTCATAGATGCCGTTGAGCATGCTTTGCACTGTGAGCCCGTCATTGACCGGGGAAAGGGGCTCGACGCCGCTGAGGACGCAATTTACAAAGTGGGCGGTCTCCCGCTCAAAGGCCGGCTGCCAGCTATCCTCCGGCGCCATAAGGGGGACGGTGTCCGTCAGGAAGCCGTCTTCCTCGCCGTAGAGCTCCAGGGGGCGAAAGCTGGCCCCGCCCTTCGTGCCGTAGAGCTTCGAGAACATCTTTTCTTCCCGGCCGTTTATGGCCCAGCTTATGTCCACGCTCATGGAGGCTCCGTTTTCAAAGCGGATGAGGGCGCTTGCGGCCTCTTCATTGTCAAACACGCCGCTCTGTGCTCCGGCGGCGGCCCAGCCCTTTACGCTGCGGGTCTTGTAGGGGCCTATCTGCCGGTGGGTCACGCCGCTTACAGAAATGGGCTTTGGCCGGCCCATGAGGTACCAGGTCAGGTCTATCACATGGACGCCTATATCCAGAACGGCCCCGCCGCCTGACTTTGAGCTGTCGGTAAACCAGCCGCTGGGCGTGCCCCGGCGGCGTATCCAGCCGCAGCGGGCGTGATATATCTCGCCGAAGCGCCCCTGCTCCCTGAGCTCTGAGAGCATAATGCTCTCCTGGCGGAACCTGTTCACAAAGGCCATCATGAAAGTGACCTTGCTTTTCTCCACGGCGGCCCTCATGTTCTCCGCCTGGGCAAGGCTTATGGCCATGGGCTTTTCGCAGAGTATATGCTTCCCCGCTCCGGCCGCCGCCAGGACCAGCTCCTCATGGGATACGTTGCCCGTGCATATGCTCACGGCGTCTATCTCCCGGTCGGACAGGAGCTCGTCAAGGGAGCAGTATGCCTTGGGGATGGAATATCTGCCGCAGAGGCTCTGGGCCCTGTCCAGGTGCCTGTCGAACACGGCGGCAAGCCGGGCCTCGCCGCATTTGAGGAAGGCGGGGATCTGGTTATCCCGGGCCACGGTCCCCGCGCCTATTATGGCGATGTTAAGCTTCTTTTCGCTC
>DBGBEC010000298.1:0-5717 GCA_048477415.1 Candidatus Limivicinus sp.
TTTCATGTCTGTTCTCCTTTTAATATATTTGTGGTTTGTGAAAGATCCTTTTTTCAGCGCTCCTTGCTCTCGAAAAAGATCCTTGTTTTTTCAAGGTCGCTCTCCGTGGGCTTGTCTATGAAGCTCAAAAGCAGATAGCTGAAGCCTGAGGCCAAAAGGCCGGGCCAGAGCGCGTCTACGGTGAAAATGCTTCCCAGGCTGAGGGCGTCGCCGACGAGCCACAGCAGCACCACCGTTAGAGAGACCGCCATGCTGATGAAGGAGGCCTTCGCCGTGGGCTTTTTCCAGAACATCCCGCACACGGTGGGGAAGAAAAGGGTGGCCGCCTGGAAGGTAAAGGCCAGAAGCAGAAGCTCGATTATATTGTACTTCCACCAGGCCAGCAGCGCACCCACAACGCCTACGAGGAGCGAGCTGACCATGCCCATTATCTTCACCTGTCTGTCCGGGGCGTCGGGCTTTATGCGTTCCTTATATATATCCATGCTGATGTTGGCCGCGCAGCAGTTTATGCACACCACGCCCGTTGACATTATGGCGGCAAACACTCCCACCAGGACCAGGCCGGAAATACCCGCGGGGAAATAATTGGCCACAAGGGCGGCATAGGCGCTGCTTCCGGCCGGAAGCTCGGGGAACACGACTTTGGCCGCCATGCCCATGAAGGTCGCGCCAAAGGCTATGAACAGCACGCCGACGCCGGCCCACAGTGTGCCGTTGCGCGCGACCTTTCCGTTCTTCGCGGCAAAGCAGCGGGTATAGCTGTCCATGCTGGTGAAGAAGGAGAAGATGGAGCTTACCGCCAGGGCGATGATGGTGGGCCAGCCGGGACGGCTGACGTCGAACCATTCGGGAGGCAGGGTGGCGAGCTGCTGCACACCGCCCATGGCATTGGCGGCCAGGGGGATGCCCAGGACCACAGTGCCGAGAATGATGAGCAGAAACTGCACCCAGGTGGTATAGGTTATGGCCAGCAGCCCGCCTATGGCGGAATAGGCCACCGTCACCACCGTGCTTACAACGAAGCAGACGGACATGTCCCAGCCGGTTATAGTCGTCAGCATGCTGCCCATGGCCACGAACTGGCTTGCCAGGAAGCCGATGTTGGCAAGGAAGCAGCATATGACCACGACCATGCCGGACCTGTTGTCATAGCGGCTGGTGATAAGCGCCGGGTAGGTTATGTTCTTGAGCTTATTGCCCAGCCGGTTCGCGAGAGTTGAAAAGGTGAGACCGAATATTATACAGCCGAAGGTGAGTATAAAGACATACCAACCGCCGGAGATACCCTGATTATATGCATCGGTAGAGGTACCGATTATTGATGAACCGCCAATCCAAGACGATAGCCACATTGCTGCCAGCGAGAAGGTGCCAAGGCTCTTCCCCGCCACGAAATAGTCTTCGCTTGTTTTGTTCTTTCTATATGCGACTACGCCAAGAGCTGCCATCAACACAAAATATACAACGATAATAATCGCATCAATCAATCTGATGTTACCCACAGTTATCCTCCATTATATTTTTGTTTGCGTACTCTTGGTACCGCGCTGAGGAGCTGCCCCCTCAACGCGGATTTTTTGCATATTATCCCAAGCCCTGCCTTTCCCGCCCCGGGCGGGGCGGGAAAGGCGCGCGGCTTAAAAACAGTCTGCGGTTGTTTTTAAGCCGCGCCTGAGTTATACCTGGGTCTCCGCCGCCTCAACGCCTTTGTTGAAGCAGAGGGCGTTTTTAGGATTCACCTTGCCCTTCTTTGCAAAGAAATGATCCACAGCGCCGCGCATGTAATCCACATCGAAGTCCGGGGAGGCGCAGGCAAGAGCCCCGAGCATGACCACATTGGTGCCCCTGGGGTTGCTGAGCTCATTGGCGATATCGGTGGCGGGGACCTTGACGACCTTCACGTCGTCCCTGTATTTCCTGTCGGGATTCGTGAGGCTGCTGTTGACCAGCAGGACGCCGCCGGGGCGGATCTGAGACTCGAACTTGTCGATGGCGGCCTCGTTCAGGGTGTACAGGATATCAAGCTGGCGGCAGTAGGGGCTGGGGATCTCATCGTCGTCTATCTTGATGTTGCAGTTGGCGGTGCCGCCGCGCATCTCGGAGCCATAGGAGGGGTACCAGGTGACGTTCTTGCCGTCTTCCATCCCCGCGTCCGCCAGGATCATGCCGGCGACCAGAACACCCTGTCCGCCAAAGCCGGAACAAATTATCTCAGTCATTTTTTATTTGCCTCCCTTATCTACAAATTCGCCCAAGGGATAAAACTGCTCCTGCTGCTCCTTCATGAACTTTATCGCGTCAACAGGGGTCTTATTCCAGTTGGTGGGGCAGGGGCTCAGGACCTCCAGCAGGCAGAAGCCCTCGCCGTCCATCTGCTTTTTCAGCGCCTTCTTTATCATATTTCCGGTCTTGACGACCTGGGCGGGGCTGTCAACGCAGCCGCGGGCTAAATAGGCAATGTCGAACTGGCTGAGGGCCTTCACCACGTCGAAGGGCTGGCCGTTTTTCGCCACGTCCCTGCCATAGGGAGAGGAGGTGGTCTTCATGCCGGGGAGAGTGGCCGGGGACATCTGGCCGCCGGTCATGCCGAAGACGCTGTTGTTGACGACCAGGGCAAGGATGTTCTCATTTCTGAGGGCGCAGTGCATGGTGCTCTCCATACCTATGCTGTAGGCTGAGCCGTCGCCGGGGTGGGCGATGACTATGGCGTCGGGCCGGGCGCGCTTCACGCCGGCGGCGGTGATGATCGGGCGGCCATGGGCGCTGCCTATGTTGTTGAACTGGAGAACGGTCTGGGCGAACTCGCCGCAGGCCACGTCCTCGACCATGATGATCTTGTCTTCTATACCGAGAGCCTCGGCGGCTTCGGCCACGAGGCGGGCCACAATGCCGTGGCCGCAGCCGGGACACCAGCCGATATGGGCCGCGGTATTAATGCCTTTGGGTACTACGCATTTCATATTTCTGTCCCTCCTCAGTACTTTTTCAGCATTTCCTGTACACGCTCAAGGATGATCTCCTCAGAGGGTACGTTTGCGAATTCACCGTAAAACTCAACGGGCCTGCGGTTGTCGATGGCCAGCTTCACATCGTCGACCATCTGGCCGAGAATGCTCATCTCAACGGTCATGAAGGCCTTGACCTGCTCGCCCAGAGCGTCGAAAGCCTTCCGGGGGAAGGGCCACAGGGTCTTCGGCCGGATAAGGCCAAGCTTTATCCCCTTTGCCCGCGCCATCTTGACGGCGGACTTGCACACACGGGAGCTAATGCCATAGGCCACGAGGACCACCTCCGCGTCTTCGGTCCGGACCGACTCCCAGCGCTGCTCCTCGGCCTCCATCCTCGCGTACTTGTCCTTCAGATAGCCCACATAGGTGTCGGCGCCGATGGTGTAATATGTATTCCAGACTATTTTCTGCTCCTCGCCCTGCTTGCGCGGCGCGACGGCCCAGTCATAGGTGTTTATGTCATGCTCCTTCATCTCGGGCAGCTCCACGGGCTCGACCATCTGGCCGATGGCCGCGTCGGAGCCGACGAGCACGGGGTGGCGGTACTTCTCCGCCAGGTCAAAGGCCATGTAAGCCATGTCCGCGTTCTCCTGCACGCTGGCGGGAGCCAAAACGATGGTCCGGTAATCCCCGTGACCGCCGCCGCGGGTGAGCTGCCAATAGTCGCCCTGGCCCTGGAATATATCTCCCAGGCCGGAGCCGATACGCATAACGTCGGCTATGACGGCGGGGATATCATTCCCGCAGAGATAGGAGATACCCTCCTGCTTCAGGGAGAAGCCCGGCCCGGAGGAGGTGGTCAGCGCTCTCGCTCCGCAGGCTGCCGCGCCGAAGACCATGTTTATGCCGGCGACCTCGGATTCGGTCTGAACAAACTGGCCCCCGACCTCTTCCATGCGCCAGGACATGTATTCCAGTATCTCGGTCTGCGGGGTAATGGGATATCCGCTGAAGAAGCGGCATCCGGCACGGAGGCAGGATTCAGCAAACGCCTCGTTGCCCTTCATCAATACTTTTGCCATTATGCTCTTCTGCCTCCTTACTCAATAGTGAACACATAGTCCGGGCACATCCTGTAGCATGAGCCGCACCTTATGCATTTCTCTTCGTCGATCTTAACGGTCTCATAGCCCTTTTCCCCCAGGACCCCGGAAGGTGAGAGAGCCCCTTTTGGACACACGCTCACACAAAGGAAGCAGCCTTTACACCGCTCAATGTCCAGCCTGATCTTTTCCATTGTCTGTTTGTTCCTCCTGTTTTATTTTACCGGCACGCCACGGCTTTTCGCTTTATGCCTTGCTGTTCGGGCCAGGTCGGTACTGTATTACAGAACAGCGTTCTTAAATACAGGTCAAAAATACATGGAGCGGCATGCCGCCTCCACTGTCAGCCTCATAGTTTGTTCTGTATTTCAGAACAGCATTCTGAAATATGCTTCAAAAAAAGCACCGCCCTTAGCTGCCCCTACAGGATATCACAAAATATCTGATATCACAACCCACATCCAGTACAAAATCGGGGTTCATTTTTTGTTCATTTTCACAGACTTCGGCTGATCTCTGCCACATGTTTTTTTATTAACGCAGCAAAATGCTTAATTTGGTCCTCGTCAAATCTCGGCGAGGGCCCGCTTATGCTTATCGCGCCAAGGACGGCTCCGCTGTAGGATAGGATGGGCGCCGCCACGCAGCGCAGACCTATGGCGTTCTCCTGGTTATCCACCGCGTATCCCCGCAGGCGCACGCGCTCCAGCTCCCGGCGCAGGGTCTCGGGCTCCGTTATCGTGTAGCTGGTCAGCCGCGGGAGGGGCTGGGTAAGATATTCGTCCACAAACTCTTCCGGCATGAAGGCGAGCATGGCCTTTCCGGAGCTGGTGCAGTACATCTCCTCCAGAGAATCCCGCAGGATGGAGGAAACATGGACGTTGCTCCCCGAGGGGAAGACGCTCGTGATGTAATATACCTGATGTCCAAGAGGGATGGTCAGATATGATATCTCCCCAGACTCATTCGCGATCTCCTGCAAGTGGGGGATCGTGATATTCTGGAAATTATACCTGTCAGCGGCCGCGCGGCCCAGCCGCACAGTGTTTATGCCCAAATAATACTTTCCGGATTCCTCGCTCCTTGAGAGATAGTTCATGGCTGTAAGTGTGGTAAGAATGTCGTGCACATTGCTTTTGTAGAGACCAAGCTTCTCGCTTATCTCGGTAACGCCCAGGGGCTGCTTTTCTATGAAGCACTCCAGCACCTTCAGCGCCTTTTGAAGGCTCTTCACCTTGATCTCCCCGCCGCCATTCGCCATTTGTCATCCTCCTGTCTGTACGATTTAGTCTATATTGCCTTGCAACTGATAATACCAGTATATCAATAATAAATGAAATTCGGGAAAAAAGCAACAAGAGTTTGGTGCTTCTGCCGATATTGCGATATATCACATGTCTTAGGGCCGGCTGAAGCCGCGGTGTGTGCCGGAAAAATCTTGAGCAATGCCAAGACAGCATTTCCGGAGCATTCGGTTTCAGCTCGATCCCCGAGCTTGCTTACCGCTTACGCTCCATGGTATAATAAAAACAGATTAGGCGGGAAGTCCCGGTTTTCCGGGGTTTCCCGCCTTTCTTGTTACTATCGTGTTAATAGTTCAGTGTTCATCGGCCTATAATGTTCACCGCTTTGAACGGCCCCTATTGACATTTCAGCGGCTTTG
>DBGBEC010000299.1:0-1918 GCA_048477415.1 Candidatus Limivicinus sp.
CTCGCGTCGCCGTACATCCACATGGCCTGCTGGAGCTGGCGGCTGTAGCCATAGAGCCCCTCCAGACTGTCCGGGGCAGGGGACCTGCCGCTTATGTACTGCCCGCCCTGCTGGGCCGCGGCGGAAAAAACGCCGGAGCCCGCTTCGCTCAGACTGTTATACACAAGCTCTTCCAACCACTCCCCGTTCGCCTTCCTCCGCGCTTCGCTCTCGCTCATGCCCTGGGACACATAGGCTCTCACCGCGGTCTCTATGCGGCTCTTATCCCCGTTTATTATCCCGTCTGTCAGCCGCTCACCCAGACCTGCCGCCAGGGCCTCGCTGCCCTCATAGCCGCCCTGGGCCAGGAGCTTGCGGAAAAAGCCGTTCAGCTCGTCCGCGCTCTTCAGGCTCAGAAGCTTATCCGCGCCGAAATACTCTCCCGCCGCATTCACGAGACCCACGCTTATAGCGTAGCCAAAGGCTTGCCCGGGCTCCACGCCGCGGTTTACCGCGTCCTCAAAGTTCGTGCTCGCCGCCTGGCCAAACTGGACCGCCGCCGCGCCAAAGGGACCTAAAAGATTGGCCTGGACCACGGAATCTATCGCTCCCATCCCCACCTGATACGCGTCGCCCCAGCCCTTGCCGCCTAATACGGGGACTCGCTCGTCTATGGTACCCAGCTCGTTGAGCATATCCGCCGTGCCGCTGCGCCAGGCCTGGCCGTGATCGTAGATGGTCAGATAGTCCCGCTGGGCTATCTCTCCGCGGGCGGAGTATTCAAGGGCCCTGTCAAAAAAATCTATCGGCGCGGTGAGATTCGTGAGCACCGAGCCTGCGCTGCCCAAAAACGCGTTGAGCCCGCTCTCTCCCGCCCAGTCCGCCTGTTCCCGCATGGCCTCCATGCGCTTTTGATAGGCCAGTCCGTCGTTTATCTGCTTGCCATAGGTCCACGCCCTCTCCGGGTCGCTGTAGAAAAGGTAATAGAAGGTATCCACCTGATTCTGGCTCCACCCCTCTGCGGGCTCTTTATAGCTCAGATCGTTTTTATAGTTCTCTATGGCGAAGTTTACGGCGTAGCCACCCACTTCAAGGGCATTGGAGCCCATATAGTCCGCCATCTCCGGAAGTTCCCGCGCCTCCAGCTCCGCCTCGAACAGCTTTTTCCCGATGGCCCGGCCATCCTCATAGTCCTCTTTCATGGGAATGTCATAGTATCGCAAACTTGTGGCGTAGCCCAGGGTCTTGTCCGCCGCCTGGGCCTGGGCGCGCAGTTGTTCTATCCGGGCATTCAGGGCCTTTTTCTCCGCGCTCTTGTCCACCGGACCCATGTATGTCCCGGCTTCCCACACCCCCTGCTGCTCCACCTGTTCCAGAAGGCGGAGTTCTTTTTCCTTCTGGGCCAGCTTCTGGTTTATTTTCTGGCTCTCCATCTCAGCATGCTCGTACCAGCTCTCACCGTCGTGACCCTCGGCACGGGCCTTGTCAAATTCAGCGATGGCCGCGTTTATCTCCGCCTCCTGGGCATGGAGCTGCCGGGCTTCCTCCGCGCTCTTCTCCCGGGCCAGGGCTTTCTCGTACTCCACCTCAAGGATCTGGCGCTTCTGCTCATATTCCCTTTTCCGTTCCGGAAGAGCTTCCCACAGCGAGTAGTTGTTGCCTCTTGGATCCAGCTCCCAAGCGTACTCATCTCTGAGCTTTTTTAGCTCCTGCTCATAATGCTCCGAGCTTAAAAGCTCCGGCTCCTGGGGAGGCTGTGGGCTGCTGTTTCCAGGCTTCCGATGGCCTGTGTAACCTGCTGTCTCCCCCGTCGGATCTGTCATCTGCTTTTGTATCTTGGTCGCAGGCTGATAGCGGATGCCCTCTTCCTCCGGCTCCCGGTGCTTTACAAAGTGCCGAGCGGTTGCTGCTGTCTCCGGCACCTGCTTTTCAGGCTTGG
>DBGBEC010000300.1:0-9231 GCA_048477415.1 Candidatus Limivicinus sp.
CGTATACACTATTACAGTTTTACGTTAAAATCTTTTCGACTTTTTTGTATCTCTTCCAAAAAACGTCGGCCGTAGCGGGCGGCTTTTAGCTGGCCCACGCCGGAGACGTTAAGGAACTCTTCCATGGTTTCCGGGGCTTTGGCGGCCATATCCGCAAGGCTCGCGTTGGAGAATACGATATAGGCTGGGACGCCCTCCTCCTTTGAAATTTTGGACCTGAGGCTTTTAAGAGCTTCCAGCAGGCCGCCCTCCGGAAGGGGAGGCGCTTTCTTCTTCCTCTCAGGATCCCGGCCCCTTTCCCTGGGCAGCCTTATGGAAAGCTTTTTCCCCCGGAAAAGTATATCCCCAGCAGGGGCGCGGAGTTCTATGCCCCCGTGCTCCGGGTCTGTGTGTATATAGCCCTCGTCCTCCAGGCGGGCAATGTATTTTTGCAGTTCCGCCGCCTTGCTGTCCTTCATAAGCCCATAGGTGCTCAGACTGTCCAGTCCCAAGGCCAGCAGCTTCTTGTCTGCGGCTCCCCGCAGGACCTTTATTATCATGGCGGCCCCCATCCAGTAGCCCAGTTTGTCGTGTACCCGCTTCATGCAGGACAGTATCATCTGGGCCTGGCGGCTGATGTCCTTCTCTTCAAAGTCGGAAAGGCAGTTTTCACAGTTGCCGCACCGGCTCTCGTGCTCCTGGCCGAAATAATCCAGGATCTTGCCCCGAAGGCAGGAGCTGGAGCGGCAGTAATCGATCATGGCGTAAAGCCTGCGGCGCTCCTCTTTCACATGAGTTTCCAGGTCACGGCCCTCAAGTTCGCCGTTTATCCCGATGTTCTGGATAAAATACTTGGCTGTGTGTATGTCGGCGGCGGAAAACAGAAGGATGCAGTCTGCCTGTTCACCGTCCCTGCCGGCCCTGCCGGCCTCCTGATAGTAGGCCTCCAGGCTCTTGGGCATATTATAGTGTATAACGAAAGAAACGTTGGATTTATCTATCCCCATGCCAAAGGCGTTCGTGGCGACCATCACGGGGACCCGGTCATAGATAAAATCCTCTTGATTCTTTTTCCGCTCCTCATCCGGCATTCCGGCGTGATATCCGGCGGCGGGATAGCCCCGGCTCTGAAGGGAGGCGCTTAGCTTCTCCACGGCTCTGCGTGTGGCGCAGTATACTATGCCGCTTTTCCCCTGGTGCTGGGCCAATATTTTGAAAAGCTCCTCGCTTTTCTTCCGGGGCTCCCGGACGGCGTAGAAGAGATTGGGCCTGTCAAAGCCCGTTGCTACCCGGACCGGGTCCTTGAGGCTCAGAAGCCGCAGGATGTCCTCGCCGACAAGCTCCGTTGCTGTGGCCGTGAAGGCGGCCAGCACCGGCCTTGTCGGAAGGGCGTCGATAAAATCCCGTATGTGCAGATAACTGGGCCTGAAATCCTGGCCCCACTGGGAGATACAGTGCGCCTCGTCCACGGCCACAAGCGATATGTCCAGCCCCCGGCACAGGGTCTGAAACCCCTCTGCCTCCAGCCGCTCCGGGGCTACATATATGAGCTTGTACCTCCCGGCCAGGGCCCCGGCGTATATCTTCCGGTGCTCAGCGGGCTCAAGACTGCTGTTTATGAAGGCGGCCGGGACGCCTGCCTCCTGAAGGGACATGACCTGGTCCTTCATAAGGGAGATGAGAGGGGATATGACAATGCTCAGCCCCGGAAGCAGCATGGCGGGAAGCTGATAGCACAGGCTCTTTCCGCCGCCGGTGGGCATAAGGCCGAAAACATCCCGCCCCGCAAGAATGCCGTCGATCAGCTTTTCCTGCCCCGACCGGAAGCTGCTGTGGCCAAAATAAGCTCTGAGAGCTTCAAATTTATCCATCTCTATACGATCCCTCCAGAACTTCAGGCGGAATAAACAAGACCCCCCAAAGTGCTTAAAACACGGCACTTCGAGGGGTCTTGCCTGGAGCTGGTAGCCGGATTCGAACCGGCGACCTACGCATTACGAGTGCGTCGCTCTACCGACTGAGCCATACCAGCGTGTAACAGGCGAACACGTCAAGCCGTAGTTTAGCACATTTGCATAAATTAGTCAACAAATATTGTGCTATTTTACTATTTGTATAATGCTGTAACCATCCATGATCTTCCAAAGCTGAACTGCTTAAAATCTTGCCCAAGGTTGGGAAAAAACGGGATTTTACGCACTTGCAGCGCGTATTTCAACTACAAAATGGCTACAAAATAATTTACATAATATCCGGAAGCAGTTATTCTTCAGAGAGTTATAAACATTTTCAACAGCTTTTTCAACATGCTGTTTTTACTGATATACCAGGCAAAAACCGGATTTATGTAAAAAAATGGCTGAAGCTGAAACGCATTATCGTTACGAAAAAAATACAAAAAAAGTTTACATAAACATCCTGGATCCGGCTTTAACGGGGCAGCATGCCGGAATCCGCGAAGGATACAAAGTCGTCCCCGGAGACGATGATATGGTCCGCGAGGCTTATGCCCACCAGGGAAAGGGAGGCGCTTATCTGCTTTGTCACATATTCATCCGCTGCCGAGGGCAGGGCCACGCTGTCAGGGTGATTGTGGGCGATGATGACGGAGCTGGCCTTGGATTTGAGGGCGGTCTCCACTATGCGGCGGATGTTGGCCTCCACCGAGTTGACTATGCCCCGGCCTACCTCGCTGCACGCGATTATCCGCTTTTGAGAATCCAGGCACAGAAGCAGCAGTATCTCGTCCCGCTCGTTTATGAAGTGGGGCGCGAGGTAAGCGCCCGCGTCGTTTGAGCTTAGGATCTGCTTCATGTCGCTGACTTTTGAGAGCATGCTCTTTTTCATGAGCTGGGGGACGAGCATTATGAGAGCGGCGGCGTTTTTGCCCAGCCCGCTTATCTGGCAGAGCTCCTGCTCCGAGGCCTCAAAAACGCCCGCCAGGGAACCGAAGCGATCCAAAAGCTCGTGGGCTATGGGGTTCGTGTCCCGCCTGGGGATGGCGTAGAAAAGCAGCAGCTCAAGGGCGTTCAGGTCGTTGAAGCCGTCCAGGCCGTGAAATAGGAAAAGGCTGCGCAGCCTGTCCCTGTGTCCGTCATGTATACCCATGCTGATCTCCAATCCACGGTGTAAGTATAGCTGAGGGAAGCCGGGGCCCTGAGGGCGGGGTCACAGCTCCATTGTGGCGTAAGCGTTCAGCTCGCTCCCGGCACGGCTGCCGGCGAGGTATTCGTAATATGCCTGGGCGCCTATCATGGCGCCGTTGTCCCCGCAGAGCTTGAGAGGCGGGATATACAGGCTGCACCCGGCCTTTTCGACTGCGGCCTGAAAGTCTGCCCGTATCCTGGAATTGGCGGCGACGCCCCCGGCTACGGCTATTTTTTTATATCCCAGCTCCTTCGCGGCGGCCATGGTCCGCGGCACAAGGCTTTCGCTGACGGCCCGGGTGAAAGAGGCGGCAAGGGAGGCCCGGTCCAGCTCCTCTCCCCGCTGCTCCGCCTTGTGGACCAGGTTTATAACAGCGGTTTTAAGGCCGGAAAAACTCATGTCGTAGGGGCTGCCCTCTACATGGGCGCTGGGGAAGCGGTATTTGCCGTCGTCGCCGCCCTGAGAGAGCAGGTCGATGGGTCTGCCCCCGGGATAGGGGAGGCCCAGGACCCTTGCCGTCTTGTCAAAGCATTCCCCCGCGGCGTCGTCCCTGGTGGCACCGATGATCTTCATCTCGGTATAGTCCTTCACATCGACAAGGAGGGTGTTCCCCCCGGATATGGCAAGGCAGAGGAAGGGCGGTTCGAGTTCCGGATAGGCCAGGTAATTCGCGGCGATGTGGCCCCTTATGTGGTGCACCGGGATAAGGGGCAGGCCAAGAGCCATAGCGCAGGCCTTGGCGAAATTCACCCCTACCAGCACCGCCCCGATAAGCCCCGGGGCATAGGCCACGGCCACTGCGTCAAGGTCTTTCTTTTCAAGACCCGCCGTCTCCAATGCCCGGCGGGCAAGGATGGATATAGACTCCACATGGCTGCGGGAGGCTATCTCCGGCACCACGCCGCCATAGACCGCGTGGAGCTCCGCCTGGGAAAAGATCTGGTCGGAAAGTATCCTCCGGCCGTCCTCCACCACCGCAGCGGCGGTCTCGTCGCAGGTGGATTCAAAGGCGAGTATTTTCAAAGCTCTGCCACCTCGTTCATATGATTTGTCATAAGTAAAGCGTCCTCTCTGGGCAGACTGTAGTAGTTTTTCCGCCTGCCCACGGTCTCAAAGCCGAGTTTTTCATAAAGCGCTCTGGCGCCCAGGTTGCTCTCCCGGACCTCCAGAGTAACGAAGGCCAGCCGCAGCCGCTCCGCGCGCTCCAGCAGGGCGCGGACGAGACCCGCCCCGATGCCGCGCCTCCTGTGCTCCGGGGCTACGGCCACATTGGAGATATAGCCCTCGTCCAGTATGAAGCTCATGCCCACATAGCCCAGGACCCGGCCCTCCGGGCTCAGCGCGGCGAGGAAAAGGTGGTTCTCGTCGGGAAGCTGGCTTTTAAGCTGCTCCAGGGTCCAGGGCAGGGAAAAGCAGCTTTTTTCAAGGAGCTCCAGCTCCGTCAGCATGGTCTCTTCCGCGTCTGATATCATCCAGTCCATGTCAGTGAGCCTCCGCCCAGCTATGGCCGGAATGGACCTCCGCCGTGAGGGGTACGGAAAGGTCGGCCGCCCGCTCCATCTCTTCACGCAGTATCTTCCCGGCCTTTTCAGCCTCTTCCTCCGGGCATTCGACAATAAGCTCGTCATGGACCTGGAGTATCAGCCGGGCCCTCAGACCCTCGTCCGCGAGCCGCCTGTGGACTCTGACCATGGCGATCTTTATTATATCCGCCGCCGTGCCCTGTATGGGCATGTTCAGCGCCACCCGTTCACCGAAGGACCGGGTGTTGAAATTGGAGCTTTTGAGCTCGGGCAGCTGCCTGCGCCGCCCGTACATCGTGGACACGTAGCCCTGCTCCCGGGCCGTTTCCACGATGTTTTTCATATAGTCCCGGACGCCGTGATATTTATCCATGTAGGCGTCCATATAGGCTTTGGCCTCGTTGGGCCACACTCCGATATCCTGGGCCAGAGAGAAGGCGGAAATGCCATAGACTATGCCGAAGTTCACGGCCTTGGCCCGGCTCCTCAGGGTGGGGTCCACATCCTCCAGGGGCACGGAGAACACGTTGGAGGCAGTGACGCTGTGAAAATCCTCCCCGCTCAAAAATGCCTGGCGCATGGTCTCGTCCCCGGAGATATGGGCCAGCAGGCGAAGCTCTATCTGGCTGTAGTCCGCGTCCACGAGCACCATGCCCGGCTCAGCCACGAACATCCGGCGTATCCGGGCCCCAAGCTCCTTTCTCACGGGGATGTTCTGCAAGTTGGGCTCGGTGGAGGAGAGCCGCCCGGTGGCGGTGACTGTCATCTGAAAATTGGTGTGTATCCGCCCGTCGGGGGATATCACCTTCAAAAGCCCGTCGGCATAGGTGGATTTTAGCTTGGTGAGCATCCGGTATTCCAGCACGTCTTCCACGACAGGGTGCTTGCCCCGGAGCTTTTCCAGGACCTCCGCGTTGGTGCTCCAGCCGGTCTTGGTCTTTCTGCCGGAGGGGAGCATGAGCTGGTTAAAGAGCACCTCTCCCAACTGTTTGGGGGAGTTTATATTGAATTCGTGCCCGGCATAGCCCCATATCCTCTCCTGAAGCCCGGCAATGCCGGAGTTGAGGCTCTCGCCATAGTCGTAGAGGGCCTGCCTGTCTACATAAAAGCCCGCCTGCTCCATCTGGGAGAGAACGGCGCAGAGAGGCAGCTCCGTCTCGTAATAGAGCCGCTCCATGCCGAGCTCGCGGAGTTTTTCGTCCAGGACCGGGCGCAGCCTGTAAACGGCCTCCGCCCCCCGGAGCTCTGCCGAGAGATAGCCCAGGGCAAGGCGCTCCGCCTCATATGAACTGCCGGTGGCGTCCAGCAGATAGGCTGCCAGGGCCGTGTCGAACACAAAGCCCTCCCCGGACAGGCCCTCCTTCGCCAAAAGTGACATAAGATCCTTCACGTCGGAGGCGGCTTTCTTGACTTCCGGGCTGAAAATGCCTTTCAAAAAGCTGTCGTACCCGTCGCCGAGAGCCTGCCAGGCGGCGGTGTAAAGCCCATCACCGTCGCAGAGCTCCAGGCTGTCAAGGTCCTTCCCCGGGAGGGATACGGCGATATACTCCCGCTCCCGGGCCGCGGCGAGAAAGCTCTCGGCCTGTTTCGGGCTGGCTATCTCCAGCCGGGGGAGAGCGGGCAGGCTCTCCCTGGGCGTCTCCTGACCGGCTTCGGGGCTGAGGCCCCATTTTTCAATGAATTTATTAAAGCCCAGCCGCTTCATAAAGCCGTAGAGCCCCGGGCCGTAGCTCCTGTCCCAGAGGTTTTCCCCGGGGCTGAAGTCAATAGGCGCGTCCCGCACTATGGTGGCCAGCTCGTAGGACATGAAGGCGCTGTCCCGGCCCTCCCGAAGCTTTTTCCTGGCTCCTTCCTTGATATCGAGGCTGTCGAGCTTTTCATAGATCTCTTCTATGGTCCCGAAGCGGCGCACCAGGTCCATGGCGGTCTTCTCACCTATGCCCGGGACACCCGGGATGTTGTCCGAACTGTCCCCCATGAGGGCCTTAAGGTCGACTATGAGCCGGGGCTCAAAGCCATATTCCTCCCGGAAGCGCTGGGGGCTGTAATTTATGGTCTCGGTCTGGCCCAGGCGGGTCTTCACGTTGCAGACCGTTGTGCCCTCGCTCACGAGCTGAAGGCTGTCCTTGTCCCCGGTGACGATCAGGCAGTCCCAGCCGGAGTTTTCACATATCAGGGAGGCGGTGCCTAAAATGTCGTCCGCCTCATAGCCCGAGAGCTCATATCTGCGTATGCCCATGTGGTCCAGCAGCTCCTTCAGCAGGGGCATCTGGGCGGCCAGCTCCTCGGGCATGGGCTTTCGCTGGGCCTTATAGCCCTCAAAGCTCTTGTGCCGGAAGGTGGGGGCCTTCAGGTCAAAGCTGACGCAGAGAGCCTCCGGCTTCTGCTCGTCCAGGAGCCGCTGCAAAATGTTTATAAAACCGAAAACGGCGTTAGTTGGGCTGCCGTCAGGGGCGTTGAGCATGCGAACGCCGTAAAAGGCCCGGTTCACTATGCTGTTCCCGTCAAGTATCATTAGCTTCATTGGCTTCTCCTTCCGCCCGGTCACAGGCGCTTTCCAAGGCGCACTATCTCATCCCTGAGCTGGGCCGCGATCTCGTATTCAAGCATCTGGGCGGCTTTGCGCATCTTGAGCTCAAGCTGCTCTATAAGCTCTCTCCGCTCCCGCTCGGTGAGCTTCAGGCCCTTGTCGCCCTTTACGCTGGCCGTGTCGGAGGATATCTCGATAAGATCCCTGACGCTCTTGTTTATGCTCTTCGGCACGATACCGTGGGCCGAGTTATAGGCCTGCTGCTTTTCCCGGCGGCGCTTTGTCTCGTCTATGCAGGCGGCCATGGAGGGCGTCACCTTGTCGGCGTACATGACGACTATGCTCTCAGCGTTTCGGGCTGCCCGGCCTACGGTCTGGATAAGGCTGGTCTCGCTGCGGAGGAAGCCCTCCTTGTCCGCGTCCAGTATGGCCACCAGGCCCACCTCCGGGATGTCCAGCCCCTCCCGCAGAAGGTTTATGCCCACCAGCACGTCAAATTCGCCCAGACGCAGGTCCCGGATTATCTCCATCCGCTCTATCGTGCCGATGTCGTGGTGCATATAGCGGCAGCGGATGCCTGAGCCCGTCAGGTAATCAGACAGGTCCTCCGCCATTTTCTTTGTCAGAGTGGTCACAAGACAGCGCAGGCCCTTGGCTATCCGGCCGTTTATCTCGCCGATAAGGTCGTCTATCTGGCCCTCTATGGGACGGACGAAGATCTCCGGGTCCAGAAGGCCGGTGGGCCTTATTATCTGCTCCATTATCTGGCCGGCCCGCTCCCGCTCATAGTCCCCCGGCGTGGCGGATACATAGACCCGCTGGTGTATGCGCTGGCTGAACTCGTCAAACTTGAGCGGCCTGTTGTCATAGGCCGAGGGCAGGCGGAAGCCGTATTCCACAAGAGACTCCTTCCGGGCCCTGTCCCCCCTGTACATCGCCCGGACCTGGGGCAGGGTGACATGGCTCTCGTCCACAAAGAGTAGAAAGTCATCTGGGAAATAGTCCAGCAGGGTCATGGGTGGGCTCCCCGGGGCCCGGTCGGAAATGACCCTTGAATAGTTCTCTATCCCCGTGCAGTAGCCCAGCTCCTGCATCATCTCGACGTCATAGTCCGTCCTCTGGCGGATGCGCTGGGCCTCGATTAGCTTGCCCCTGTCTTCAAAGTATTTCACCCGCTCCCGGCACTCGTCCCGTATCCGGTCGATGGCGGCGGCCATTTTCTCCCTGGTGGTGACATAGTGGCTGGCGGGATAAATGGCCACATGGTTCAGATACCGGGTGGCGGCGCCGGTGAGGGCGTTTATCTCGCTTATCCTGTCTATCTCGTCCCCGAAAAACTCCACCCTTATGGCCTTGTCATTGGAGTAGGCGGGGAAGATCTCCACCGTGTCCCCCCGGACACGGAACATGTTCCTGTCAAAGGCGATGTCGTTTCTCTCGTATCTTATCTCGATCAGCTTACGGAGGAGCTCGTCAAGATCACGGGTCTGGCCCGGACGGAGAGATATGACCATGTTGGCGTAGTCGATAGGGTCCCCCAGGCCGTATATGCAGGACACAGAGGCCACGACGATAACGTCACGCCGCTCAAAAAGGCTGGAGGTGGCGCTGTGGCGCAGACGCTCGATCTCGTCGTTTATGGAGCAGTCCTTTTCAATGAAGGTGTCTGTGTGGGGGATGTATGCCTCCGGCTGATAATAGTCGTAGTAGGAGACGAAATATTCCACCGCGTTCTCCGGAAAAAACTCCCTGAACTCGCTGCAAAGCTGGGCGGCAAGGGTTTTGTTGTGGGCCAGCACAAGGGCGGGCCTGTTCAGCCTGGCGATGACGTTCGCCATGGTGAAGGTCTTGCCGGAGCCGGTCACTCCCAGCAGCACCTGCTCCTCTATACCGTTTTCTATGGCGCTGACTATGCCGTCTATGGCCGCCGGCTGATCCCCCATGGGCTCATAGTCCGACCTCAGCTTAAAGATCTGCCCTTTGTCCTGGTCCATCTGTGCCTCCCCCGCCCAAGCAGTTTCCTTGTCTCGATCACACTTCACTATACCACAG
>DBGBEC010000301.1:0-3763 GCA_048477415.1 Candidatus Limivicinus sp.
GACTTTGGCGGGAAAACGATCATTCCCTTTTGCACCCATGAAGGCAGCGGCCTTGGTTCAAGCGAGCGGGACATAAAAAACGCCTGCCCCGGGGCGGAAGTGAAAAAGGGCCTGGCCCTGATCGGCAGCCGGGTGGATAAAAGCGAAAGACAGATAGAAAACTGGCTGAAAAACCAGACCTGAGAAGGGGCGGGACAGCCCCATCCAATTTTTTTTATTTTCAAAAACAAGGGAGGAAATACAATGGCAAAAGTTACGGCAGGAAGGGACGAGATGGGCGTTTTCGCCCCGAAATTCGCGGAGCTGAACGATGATGTGCTCTTTGGCCAGGTTTGGTCCCGGGAGGCGGAGCTCTCCCCAAGAGACAGAAGCATAGTCACCATAACCGCCCTGGCAGCCACCGGTATCCTTGACGGCTCCCTGGCCTTCCACCTGGGCAAAGCGAAAGAAAACGGCGTCACCGCCCTGGAGATCTCCGAGATACTGACCCACGCCGCCTTCTACATAGGCTGGCCCAAGACCTGGCCCGCCCTCCGCATGGCAAAACAGATCTGGGAAGGCTGAGCGCCCGCGCAAAGAAAGGGGCCGGCTCACGATAGCCGGCCCCCATCAATGACAAATATCTCCGGCCGCAGGCCGGAGATATTTGTCATTGCGCCTTATACTGCGGCGGCTTTTTGACCGCCCCAGCGCTGCCAGGCCACTGAGCCTGCCATAAGGACGATGCCGATTATGTCGGTTATCAGCGTGGGGTCCATCATCAGAAGGCCCGCGATACAGATAATAATGCGCATGGGCCAGCTCAACCTTCTGAACAGGTAGCCGTTCATGGCGGCAGCCACGCCGAAAATACCCACGAAGGAGGTGATAACGATCATTATCACCTTCAGAACAGAGGTGTTCACCAGGAGCATGGCCGGGTTCATACAGAAGATATATGGCACGATAAACGCCGCGATGGCAAGCTTCGTCGCGTTTATACCCGTTTTCATGGGGTTCGATTTGGCGATGGCGGAGCCCGCGTAGGCCGCGAGAGCCACAGGCGGGGTGATGTCGGCCACGATACCGAAGTAGAACACAAAGAAGTGCGCGGCTATCGGGTTCACGCCCACGTTTATAAGGATGGGGGCGCAGGTAGAGGCCATAATGCAGTAGTTGGCGGTGGTGGGCACGCCCATGCCCAGCACTATGCAGCAGAGCATGGTCAGGAACAGGGCCACAAAGACCCGGCCGCCGGAGATGGCCACAACGGCCGTGATGAGCTTGGAGGCGAGACCGGTAGAGGTGATACAACCGGCCACGAGCCCGGCCATGGCGCAGGCCACAGCCACGGTGATGGTGCTCTTGGCCCCGGATTCCAGAGCCTCGACAAACTTGCCGAAGGTGAGGTTGTCAGATCTGTCCTCGCTCTTGGTCGCGGAGCTGACCACGTTGTTTATAAGGCCCACGCCGATGCTGACCAGGATGGCGATGGCGGCGGAGAACTGCATGGTCTTCGTGTTGGTGGAGACCAGCACCACCAGCACTATCAGGGGCAGCAGCAGATATACCTTGGGCAGCAGCTTACGCATCTGGGGCAGCTCCTCCCGGGGGACGCCGCGGAGCCCTAACTTTTTTGCCTCAAGATGGACGGCGATGAAGATGCCGGTAAAGTACAATACAGCGGGAAGGATGGCCCGGAGCGCCACCTCAGAGTAGGGCACGCCCATATACTCGGCCATGAGGAAGGCGGCCGCGCCCATGATGGGGGGCATTATCTGGCCGCCGGTAGAGGCGGCAGCCTCCACAGCGCCGGCAAAATCGCCCCTGTATCCGGTCTTTTTCATCATGGGTATGGTGACGGAGCCGGTGGTGACAGTGTTGCCAACGGAGGAGCCGGAGACCATGCCGCAGAGGGCGGAGGATATGACCGCCACCTTCGCGGGGCCGCCGGAGAAGCCGCCCACAACGGCGTTGGACATGTTTATAAACAGGGCCGAAATGCCCGTCCGTTCAAGAAAAGCACCGAAGATGATAAACACCACTATGTATTTGACGCAGACGCTTATGGGGGTGTTCATAAGCCCGGTGGTGGTATAGAACAGGTCGTATATCACCTTGCCGAAGCGAACGGTGGAGAAGGTGTATATAAGCAGGGCGCCCACCACGCAGAGTATGGGGATACCCACACAGCGGCGGCAGAGCTCCATATAAGCTAAGATGGATACAATGGCCATGGCCACCATCAGAGGGTCTCTGGTGACTCGGGTGGCAAGGCCGATTATCTCCCTGGCGTTGGCGGCAAAATAGAAGAAGGGCACAGCGCCCACCACCATTATTACGATGTCGTACCAGGGGATGTAGTTCACGCGGACGTGGCTTTTTCTTATGGGGTAGTTCAAATAACCCAGAATTAGGATAAGACCCAGGAAGATGTTCAGCTTCTCCTCGGGCATCATGGTGCTGAACAGGGTGGACAGTATGCAGTAGACAGAGAATACAGCGGCGAATATCTTGATAGCCAGCTTCTGCCAGCCCTCCCAGATACGGACGTTTGACTCCCGGTCATATTTTCTCATGACCTCCTCCACGTCGGCCGCGCTTCCGGTCTCCATGGTCTCGGGCTCGTGAGACATTTCTTTTTTCTTAAAGAACGACATGCGAATGCTTCGCTCCTTTCCTTGGATTGGGCTGAGGGGTGCCGAAGCCCCGCCCAGCGGGATCTTGCGCGTTCATCTAAAAACTACGGCGCCGGGTCCGGCGCCGTAGCATAGCGCAAATATTCTGGCAGGGAGCGAGACCGGCTTATTTGCCGGGGACCTCTATATCCTTGCTGGCGAAGTACTCGACCGCGCCGGGGTGATAGGGCACGTCGGTGACGGAGGAGGCGAACTCGAGGCTCAGCTCCTTGCCCTTGTCGTGGGACAGCTCGTTTTCAAACACGGCGGTAAGGAAGTTCACGATGTCCTGGCTGGCCACGTCGTCCCTGGCGATGATGACGGCGCCGATGGCCACGGTGGTAACATCCTCAGGGGTGCCGTACACGTCGGCGGGGATAACGTTCTTGCTGTAGTAGGGGGAGGAGGCGGTCAGGGTCTCGATGTGCTCGTCGTCCAGGCTGACCAGATACACGTCGCTGCTGGCGGCCAGGGAGGTGACGGCGGTGGTGGGAGCGCCGGCCACAACGAAGGCGGCGTCGATCTGGCCGTCCTGAAGGGCCTCGGTGCTGTCACCAAAGGACTGATAGGTGGGGGTGATGTCCTCTTCGGTGAGGCCGTAAGCGCCAAGGATATCGATGGCGTTGAAGTAAACGCCGGAGCCGGCGGCCCCGATGGAAACACGCTTGCCGGCCAGGTCCTCAACGGACTTTATCTCCGGGTCAAGGGTGACTATCTGCACCTGCTCCATGTACATGGCGGCCACGGTGGAGAAGTCGGTGATGGCCCCGTCCTCCTCAAAAAGGCGGGAACCCTGATAGGCGTAGGCCATAACGTCGGACTGGACGAAGCCAAGCTGGGCATCCCCGTCCTGAAGGGCGTAAATGTTGGCCTGGGAGCCGCCGGAGGTGATGGCAGTGACCTTGGTGTCGGTCACTTCGCCGACCTTCTGGGCCATGACGCCGCCAAAGGCATAGTAGGTGCCCTGGTCGCCGCCGGTGGTGAAGTTGAGGGAGCCGCCGGCAGCAGCGTCGTCGGCGGGAGCGTCAGCCGGAGCGTCGGCAGGGGCGTCGGTGGCCGCAGGGGCCGGGCTTCCGCCGCAGGCGCAAAGGGTGAATACCATGCAC
>DBGBEC010000302.1:0-17435 GCA_048477415.1 Candidatus Limivicinus sp.
GGCCGGAGCCCCCGGCGGTGAGAGCCGAACCCCCCCGTCCGGAGCCACCGGCGGGGGCCGGGCGGGAGGATCAGGGCCTTTTATGGTTTGACTGCCCGGATGGGAGCCTTCGGGCCTTTGACGGCAGGGGCAGTCTCATCGCCCTGCCTGCGAAGCTGCGGCAGGAGAGGCCGGGAGCACGGCTCATGCGCATAAAAGGCCGGGACTACATGGTTTTCCGCTATTGAGAAAAGACGCCGCAGGTGCTATAATCATGGCAGCAGGTAAAAGGAGGCGACCTATATGCTTATGACGGAATTGCTGGCAAAAAAGCGGGACGGCGGAGAGCTCTCCGCCCAGGAAATAGATCATATGATCCAGGGCTATACCCAGGGCCGGATACCTGACTATCAGATGTCCGCCATGTGCATGGCCATCCTCCTGCGCGGTATGAGCGACAGGGAGGTATTGGACATGACCATGTCCATGACCCGCTCAGGTGAGCTGCTGGATCTGAGCCCCATAGAGGGGCTGAAGGCGGACAAGCACTCCACCGGCGGCGTGGGGGACAAGACCAGCCTGGCCCTCTGCCCCATGGTGGCCGCCTGTGGGCTGAAGATCGCCAAGATGTCCGGCAGGGGCCTTGGGCACACCGGCGGCACCATTGACAAGTTAGAGAGCTTTCCCGGCTTCAGCACCGGCATAAGCGAGGAGCAGTTTTTCAGGAATGTGAACGAGATCGGCATCGCCATAATGGGCCAGACTGCGGACCTGGCCCCGGCGGACAAGAAGATATATGCCCTGAGGGACGTGACAGGCACCGTGCCCTCCATCCCCCTTATCGTCAGCTCCATCATGTCAAAGAAGCTGGCCGCCGGGGCGGATATCATCGTGCTGGACGTCAAATGCGGCTCCGGGGCCTTCATGAAGAGCCTTGAGCAGGCGGAGGAGCTGGCCCGGGGCCTGACCAGGATCGGAAGGCTGGCGGGGAAAAAGTGCGCCGCCGTAATAACGGATATGGACCAGCCCCTTGGCCGGACCGTGGGCAACGCTCTGGAGGTCAGGGAGGCCATTGCCGTTTTGAAGGGTCAGGCCGGCGGGGAGCTGCTGGAGCTCTGCCTCAGCCTGGGAAGCCTCATGCTGGCGGAGGCCGGCATAGCGGAGACGGTGGCGGACGGCAGGCAAAGGCTCCTTCGCGCCATAGCGGACGGCAGCGCCCTTGAGAAGCTCTGCCAGATGGTCGCCGCCCAGGGCGGTGACAGCCGGGCGGTCCATGACCCCTCTCTTCTGCCCCAGGCCCCGGTGGTCCTCCCCGTCCCCTCCGCCGACGAGGGCTATGTAGCGGGGATAGAGGCCGAGCGGGTGGGGCTCGTGTCCATGCACCTGGGCGGCGGACGGGCCACCAAGGAGAGCGTTATAGACCTTTCTGTGGGCGTGGTCCTGGACAAAAAGGTGGGAGACAGGGTAGAAAAAGGGGAAAGCCTGGGCTCCATACACGCCTCCAGCCTGGAAAAGGCAAGAGAAGCGGCTGAGCTCCTCCGGGCCTGCTACAGCTTTTCAAGCCAGCCGGTCGAAACTCCGCCCTTTATAAAAGGTATAGTGAGATAGCCGAAAGCCGGCGCCAGGTGGTGGACCTGGCGCCGGCTTCAGCCATATGTCTCCGCTTTACACTCAGCTCAGGGCGTGGCCGCGGAGATATTCCAGTATTTTGTTGACCCCCTCAGAGTTGAGGGATTTGCCGTTGGAGGAGGCGTAATCGTTCAAAAGGTTGCCCGCGCTGTCGCGGACGGCGCTGCCCGCGTCGGCATAGTAGGCCCCGGTATCCATGCAGACCTGCTGTATCCAGCCGTTGGCCTCGAGAACGTTCATGGCAGTTATCCCGTCCGTTCCGCTGTAGGAGGGGGTGACGGAGCTGAGGGAGCAGCAGATCACCCGGCTGTCGGGGCTGACGCTCATAATGCCTTTCACCAGCTCCTCATAGGCGGCTATAAAGCTGTCTTTATCCACCTGGCTCAGCCCGTCCATGCCCAGGGAGATTACGAGGATGCCCGGCCTTGCTATCATGGCGGCCTCGGCAGCGCTTATCTCGGAGCCGTCGCCGGGATAGCGGATGGTGCACTGGGCGATGGAGGAGGCCGGGATGTTCCCCGCGCTGCTGCCCCAGACCTGGGTGGTGGCGGTGCCGCCGGTGAGAAGGCCGTAATCCCGCATACCGATAAGAGCGCTGTCGCAGATGAAGGTCAGGCTGTCTATATATGCCTGGCCGCCGTCCTGGCTCTCGCTTAGGGTCCTCAATGTCCCGTCGCCATAACTCACAGCGGCGCCGTTGTCCGGCTGGTCCGGGTCCTTCACCACCTGCTGAGCCTCGCTCTGGCCCAGTATCAGCACGTTTTTCTCCTGTTCGCCGCCGTATTTCACGAACAGGGAGAAGAGCAGTCCCACCAGCAGCGCCAGCAGGCACAGGATTATGCACACAGCCCATATTATGTTTTTTATCACAGACAGCTTGCCCTGCATGAAAGAGCCTCCCATAAAGAAAAAACAGACTGGTATTTAAACATATCACAGTGGCGCGTTGCGGACCGCAGCGCGCCACTGATCATTTGAAAACTCGCTTATTCAGCCTCGGCAAGTGCCTTGGCCTCTTCGATGACCTTCTGCTGGACGTTGCCGGGGGCCTCCTCGTAGCGGATGAACTTGCAGGAGAAGGAACCGCGGCCCTGGGTCATGGAGCGGAGGTCTATGGTATAGGAGCTCATCTCGGCCATGGGGACCTCGGCTTCCACGGTCTGCATGCCGTCCTCGGCGTTCATGCCCAGCACGGTGCCCCGGCGCTTGGAGCTGATGTCGCTCATGATGTCGCCAAGGTTCGCGTCGGGAATAGTGACCTGGAGAAGGCCGATGGGCTCAAGGATGGTGGGCTTGGCCTTGGGGATACCGTCCTGATAGGCAAGGCGGGCCGCCGTCTGGAAGGCCATGTCGTTGGAGTCCACCGGGTGGTAGGAGCCGTCGTACAGGGTGGCCTTAAGGCCCACCAGCGGGTAGCCGGCCAGGACGCCCTTTACCACGGCGTTGCGCAGGCCCTTTTCAACGGAGGGGAAGAAGTTCTTGGGCACGGAGCCGCCGAAGACCTCCTCGGCGAAGATCATGTCGTCCTGCTCGTCCTGGGGCTCGAAGCGGACCCACACGTCGCCGAACTGACCGGAACCGCCGGACTGCTTCTTGTGGCGGCCGTGGGCCTCTACCCGGCCCTTTATCTTCTCGCGATAGGCGACTCTGGCGGGCTTGAGCTCGGTCTCCACGCCAAAGCGGCTCTTGAGCTTGGCACAGAGCACGTCCACCTGGATGTCGCCCTGGCCGGAGATGACCATCTGATGGGTCTCGGCGTTGTTCACGAGGCTGAAGGAGATGTCCTCCTCGTTGAGCCTGGCGAGGCCGGAGGCGACCTTGTCGTCCTGGCCCTTGGTCTTGGGGGAGATGGCCATGGAATAGCAGGGCTCGGGCATTTCTATGCCGGGGAGCTCCTTCTCGTTCTTGGGGTCGCACACGCTGTCCCCGGTCTTCCATTCCATCTTGCCCACGGCCACGATGTCGCCGCAGCAGGCGTCTTTCACCTCGGTGGTCTTCTTGCCGCAGATGGTGTAGAGCCGGCCCAGCTTGTCGGTGCTGGAGGCGCGGACATTTCTGAGGGACATGTCGGAGCTGACAGCGCCGCCCATGAGCTTTATAAAGCTGTATTTGCCGAACTGGTCGGAAAGGGTCTTGAACACGAAGCCAAGGGTGGGAGCGGAGGGATCGATCCCCTCCATCTCGCTGGGGACAGGCACATAGTCCACGATGGCCTGGAGCAGGGCTTCGGTGCCGATATTCTGCATGGCGGCAGAGGCAAACACGGGGACCACGGTCCTGTCTTTAAGACCGGCCCTTATACCGGCGGCCATGTCGGCCTCATCCAGCTCCATGGTGTCGAAGAATTTCTCCATCAGCTCCTCGGTAGCGCCGGCGGCGGTCTCCATAAGAGCCTCTCTCAGCTCGTCCACCCTGGCCTGGTCGGCGGCGGGGACGGGGACCTTGCTGGTCTTGCCGTTTTTGGTCTGCCAGGCCTGGTTGTGCACCAGGTCGATAACGCCGCTGCCGTCGCTCATGGGGATGGTGACGGGGCAGACGATGCTGCCGTATTTGGCCTTGAGCGACTCAAGCACCGCGAAATAGTCGCCGTGCTCCTCGTCGCACTTGGAAACGCAGAACATGACCGGCAGCTCCGCGGCCTTGAGATATTTCCAGGACCGCTCGGCCCCGACGGATATGCCGTCCTTGGCGGAGCAGAGGATCATTCCCGCCTCGGCAGCCCTTATGGCGCAGAGCACGTCACCTACAAAGTCAAAGTAGCCGGGGCAGTCCAGCACGTTCACCTTCCTGCCGCCGAAGCTTACCGGGGCAAGGGCGGTGGATATGGTTATCTGGCGCTTTATCTCCTCCTGGTCATAGTCGCATACGGTGTTCCCGTCGCTGACCTTGCCCTGGCGGTCAAGAGCGCCCGTGACAAAAAGCATACTCTCGGCAAGACTGGTTTTGCCGCTGTTGCCGTGGCCCAGCAGGCAGATGTTGCGGATGTTTTTGGTTTCCATTTGTTGCTCCCTCTCTGTCAAGTATATATGAAAAAGTATTTCATCGCGAAGCTGTCACGCCCCCGGGGCCATTTTTATGCGGCCCGGAAAGGCACCCAACAAATGATATTATACACTATGCCTGCCCCCTTTGGCAACACAAACTTTGTTAAATATAACGTAGCCCGCTCACTCCTTCATGAGCTCAAAGCTCCTGTACTGTATGGCCTCGGCAATATGCTCCGGGCCTATGCTCTCCGCCCCTTCAAGGTCGGCTATTGTACGGGCAACACGGAGGATGCGATCATGGCTTCTGGCTGAGAGGTTCATGCTCTCAAAGGCCTCCCGCATAAGGCCCTCTCCGCCCTGGTCCAGGGCGCAGAAGCTCCGCAGCTCCGCCGGGCCCATGTGGGCGTTGCACAGGGTCCGGGAGCCCTGGAAGCGGCTCCTTTGCAGGGCTCTGGCCCCGTCCACCCGCTTTTTTATCTCTGCGGAGCTCTCCGCCGGGCTCTTCCGGCGCAGCTCCTCAAAGTCCAGGGCGGGGACCTCCACTATCATATCTATCCGGTCCAGCAGAGGGCCGGATATGCGGCTGTGATAGCGGCGTACATCCGCCGCCGAGCAGCGGCAGCGGCCCGAGGGATGGCCGTACCAGCCGCATTTACAGGGGTTCATGGCGCAGACCAGCATGAAGCGGCTGGGAAATGTCACCGTGCCGGAGACTCTGGAAACAGTGACCTCTCCGTCCTCCAGGGGCTGGCGCAGGACCTCCAGGGCGTCAGGGCGAAATTCCGGCAGTTCGTCCAGAAAGAGAACGCCGTTGTGGGCAAGGCTTATCTCCCCGGGCCGGGGCACCGTGCCGCCGCCGGAGAGACCGGCGGTGGACACGGTATGATGGGGCGAACGGAAGGGGCGGCGGGAGACGATGGGCCGGGAGCGGCTTGTGAGCCCGGCCACGGAGTGGATCTCCGTACACTGTATCATCTCCTCCCGGCTCATATCCGGAAGGATGCCGGGAAGGCGCTTTGCCATCATGGATTTTCCCGCGCCGGGTGGGCCCAGGATAAGTATATTATGGCCGCCGGCGGCGGCGATCTCCAGGGCCCGCTTCACGTTCTCCTGGCCCTTGACCTGGGAGAAGTCCGGCAGGGGCTCCAGCCCCTCCTCCGGCGAGGGAGGCTGGGCGGGCTCTATAGGCTTTTTGCCCTGGAGATGGGCGATGAGCTGGCCCACGTTCTCCACCGGGTAGACCGACAGCTCCTGGGCAAAGGCCGCCTCACGGGCGTTCTCCGCCGGGACATAAAGGCTCTTCACCCCGGCCCGGGCGGCGGCGATGGCCATGGGCAGGGCCCCGGCCACGGGCCTGAGCTCCCCGGTGAGGGAGAGCTCCCCAATAAAGGCCAGCTCATCCCCGGGGGCCTTTATCTCCCCAGAGGCGGAGAGGATGCCGATAAACACGGGCAGGTCATACAGGGTGCCGGCCTTTTTCCGGTCCGCCGGGGCCAGGTTCACGGTCAGGCGGCTCACAGGAAAGCGGTAGCCGTTATTTTTTATGGCGGCCCTCACCCGCTCCCGGGATTCCTTCACCGCCGCGTCCGGCAGACCCACGATCTCAAAGCCGGGCAGGCCGCCGGAGATATACACCTCCACCGACACCGTATACCCGCCCACGCCGCTGACGCCCAGGCTTTTTACCTGCGAAAACATGTCCCGCCTCCTTTTTATACTGTTTTTCAGCAAAAAGCGGCCGCTTTTTGCTGAAAATGCGCTTATCTATGAAAAGTCCCCCTAAGACCAAGGGGGACTTTAAAGCTTTTATTCCTCTGCCGGGGCGGTGACGGCTATGTTCAGCTCTTCAAGCTGCCGCGGCTCCACCAGGGAGGGAGCGCCCATGAGCAGGTCCTGGGCGTTCTTGTTCATGGGGAAGGGTATGACCTCCCTTATGCTGTCTTCTCCGGCAAGGAGCATGACCATCCGGTCCACCCCGGGGGCAATGCCCGCGTGGGGGGGCGCGCCATAGCAGAAGGCGTTATACATGGCGGGGAATTTCTTCTTCACATCCTCCTCGCCGAGGCGCACCATCTCAAAGGCCTTTATCATTATCTCCGGGTCGTGGTTGCGCACCGCGCCGGAGGAGAGCTCCACGCCGTTGCACACCAGGTCATACTGGTCGGCCACTATGCTGAGAGGGTCTATCTCCCCCCGCTCCGCCCTGAGCAGGACCTCAAGACCGCCGGTGGGCATGGAGAAGGGGTTGTGGCAGAATTCGAGCTGGCCGGACTCCTCGCCGATCTCGTACATGGGGAAGTCGACTATCCAGCAAAACTCGTAGCGCTCCTTGTCCATGTGGCCGGGGACGGCGGCGCCCAGGAGCTTTCTGGCCACGCCGGCAGTCTTTTGGGCCTGGCCCCTAACTCCGGCGGCCACGACTACCAGGCTGCCCGGCTGAAGGGAGAGCCGCTCCGTCAGGGCCTCCTCCCGGCCCTGGAGGAACTTGGCAACGCCTCCGGCGAGCTGGCCCTTTTCGTCCAGGCGGAACCAATAGGGCTTCTGCCCGGCCTGTACCTCCACATCGGCGCAGAGCTTGTCAATATTCTTCCGGGTCAGGTCGCAGTTGCTGACGGCAATGGCCTTCACCTGGTTCTCACCGGAGAAGGGGGCAAATTCCGTGTCGCGCAGCAGATCGCTTATATCCTCCACCACAAGGTCTATGCGGAGGTCCGGCTTGTCGCTTCCGTATCTCTCCATGGCCTCGAGGTAGGGTATGCGCTTGAAGGGGGCGCTTGAGGCGATATCGTAGCGGCCGTATTTGGCGAATATGGGGGGCAGTACCCGCTCAAGGACAGAAAAAACATCCTCCTTGCCGGCAAAGGCCATCTCCATATCGAGCTGATAAAACTCGCCGGGAGACCTGTCGCCCCTGGCGTCCTCGTCTCTGAAGCAGGGGGCTATCTGGAAATATCTGTCAAAGCCGGAGGCCATAAGGAGCTGCTTGAACTGCTGGGGGGCCTGGGGCAGGGCATAGAACTTGCCCGGGTGCTTTCTGGAGGGCACGAGATAGTCCCTGGCCCCTTCCGGAGAGGAGGCGGTGAGGATGGGCGTGGTTATCTCCAAAAAACCCTCGGCGTTCATGGCCTGGCGCAGGGCGGAGACCACATTGCAGCGGAGGACTATGTTCTCCTTTACAGCCGGATTCCTCAAATCAAGATAGCGATATTTAAGGCGCTGGGTCTCGTCCGCCTCCCGGCTGCGGTTTATCTCGAATGGCAGCTCGTTATAACGGCAGCGGCCCAGGACCTCTATCCGCTCGGGCAGGACCTCTATATCCCCGGTGGGGAGCTTGGGGTTCTTGCTGGCCCGCTCTCTGACGACGCCCTCAACGGAGATGGTGCTCTCTTTATTGAGGCTTTTTACCAGCTCCATCATCTCCCTGGTCTCAAGGACGACCTGGGTGGTGCCGTAGAAATCCCGCAGGACCAGGAAGGCGAAATTGCTGCCCACCTCGCGGACGTTCTCCATCCAGCCGACGATCTTTACCTTTTCCCCCGCGTTTTTTAGGCGGAGCTCATTGCAGTTGTGTGTACGGGACTGAAACATAAATGCCTCCTGTTGCTTTCTCTCTCTTATTCCTTTATGACAGCCGCGGCGTTTATCCTGTCCACGGCGTTTTTGATATAAAGTCCGGCCTCGCCGGAGCTGAGCTTGAGCTGCTCGCCGCTGGCCATATCCTTCACGGACAAAAGCCCCTCTTTTATCTCGTCCTCGCCCAGCAGGACCACGAAGGGGACCTTTATTTTATCGGCATAGCTCATTTTGGCCTTGAACTTTTTCTGTTCACCGTAGAGCTGGGTGCGAAGACCGGCGGCGCGGAGGGCCGTGGCGGCGGAAACGGCGGGGGAAAGCTCCTCCGTCATGGGGATGACCAGCACGTCGCATGGGGCGCTGACCTGCTCGCCGGACAAAAGCCCCTGCTCCTGAAGGACATAGAACAGCCTTGTCAGGCCGATGGATATGCCCACGCCCGGGAGCTTTTTATCCGTATAATACTCCGCCAGGCTGTCATAGCGGCCGCCGGAGCATATGGAGCCTATTTCCGGATGCTCTGTCATCTCAGTCTCGTAGACTGTGCCGGTATAGTAGTCCAGGCCCCGGGCGATGGTGAGGTCAAGGGCAAAATTTTCCTCCGGCACGCCGAAGTCCTTCAGATAGCGGGCGACGGTCTTCAGCTCCTCCAGGCCCTGGTCAAAGGCCCCGTCCAGGCCACGGTACTGCTCAAGGCGGCTGAGCACATAGTCGTTGCCGCCCTTTATGGCCATGAAGTCCAGCACGTTCTCCGCCTTGCAGGGCAGCATCTTCACCTGCTCCACCAAAAGCTCCCGGACCTTTTCAGCGCCTATCTTATCAAGCTTGTCCACGGTGCGCATTATCTCCCCGGCCTTTTCGCTCATGCCGTTCATGGCATAGAAGCCGTTGAGTATCTTCCGGTTGTTCACCTTTATCCTGAACTTTTTCATGCCCAGGGAGGAGAACACGCTGTATATTATGGCAGGGATCTCCGCCTCGTTTATGATGTCCAGCTTCCCATCGCCGATAACGTCGATATCCGCCTGATAAAACTCGCGGAAGCGGCCGCGCTGGGCCCGCTCTCCCCGGTAGACCTTGCCTATCTGATAGCGGCGGAATGGAAAGCTGAGAGAGCCGTAATTCGCCGCGACATACTTCGCCAGCGGGACGGTGAGGTCAAAGCGGAGGGCAAGGTCGCTGTCTCCCTTGCTGAAGCGGTATATCTGCTTTTCTGTCTCTCCCCCGCCCTTGGCCAGAAGCACCTGGGCAGATTCTATAACGGGAGTGTCCAGGGGGCTGAAGCCGTACAGGCTGTAGCTCCTCCTCAGGGCCTCCATTATCTTCTCCATTTTCATCTGCTGCTCCGGCAGCAGCTCCATAAAGCCGGACAGGGTCCGGGGCGATACCTTTGCCATTTTTTATCCTTTCAGCCTCTCGGCGGAGGCAGGTGTTGATACGCGGCCACGCAGCGGCACAAAAGGCAAAAACTCCCTTTGCACAAGGGAGGCTTTTTGCTCTGTTTTATATATTTCCGAAAGATGTAGCTCCAGCCAGGCCTCAAGGTCGCGGCCGCCCCTTCAGGCTCCCTCGTGGAGGGAGCCTGTCAGCGCTTCTGGGGATTCACGATGTTGCGCCAGTCGAGGTCGCCCCGGCGCATGCCCTGGACAAGGACCTCCGCCGTGGCGGCGTTGGTGGCGAAGGGGATCTGATACTGGTCGCAGAGACGCTCTATCTTGTTTATATCCTCAAAGCCCCTGGGGTTCGAGGGATCGCAGAAGAACAGAACCAGGTCTATCTCGTTGAAGGAGATGCGCGCGCCGATCTGCTGGGCGCCGCCCTGGTCGGCGTGGAGATAGAGGGTTATGGGCAGGCCCGTGGCCTCTGAGACCAGCTTGCCCGTCACATGGGTGGCGCAAAGGGAATGTTCCGCAAGGATACCGCAGTAGGCGATGCAGAACTGGACCATAAGCTCTTTTTTCCTGTCGTGTGCCATCAGCGCAATGTTCATATTCTTCTCCGTTTCATTCGTTTCATTTCAATATACCATCACCTTTAAAAACCGTCTTATTATATACGCTGCGCGGCAAAATTACAATAGTTGTGAGTTGAATTCACTTCAAAAGCGACATTTCCGTCTCGGAGGTATCGGTATAGCTGCGGCTGTTTATATAGGCGTCCAGGATCTGCCTGGCGATGAACTGGACACTGGCGCCGGCACCGCCTCGCTCCACCACCACCGCGATGGCCACTTCCGGGTCGTCATAGGGGGCAAAGCACATGAAAAGACCGTCGTTGCGAATGTTCTCGCCCTTCTGGGCGGTACCGGTCTTCCCGGCCACCTCCCACACACAGTCGGCCCAGATGGGCACGTTGTTGGGGTTTGACCAGTCGTTCAGCACGTCATACATGCCTTCTTGCACGGCCACCCAGTTATAGTCTGCCGACTCGACCACGCTGAGCACCTCTTCCTCCCGCTCGTATATCTTTTCGCTGTAGTCATAGCTTCGCACGGATTTGAGGATGGAGGCGGAGTGGCGGGTACCGCCGTTTGCCACAGCGGCGCAGTATTCCGCGATCTGAAGGGGAGAGAAAATGCTGTCCGCCTGACCGATGGCCGCCTGGAGCGTGTCACCTATACGCCACACGGTACCGGCATAGTCCATGTGGTTTGCCTGGTTTGACATGTTGCCCGTGGTCTCCACCAGCTCTATCCCGGTGCTCACGCCCAGGCCGAAATCATGGGCGAACTCGCCCATGGTGTCAACGCCCAGTTTCTCGCCCACGGTGTAAAAGTAATAGTTACAGGAATCTTTTATGGCGGCCCGGACATTCTCCTCCGGGTGGGTCAGGTTCTCGCCCTTGACCGCCGTCCAGATCCAGCACTCAGGCGCGTAGCCCTCGGCGGCGTACTTGGTGAAGACGCCCATACAGTCGATGGTCTCCTCGGTGTTGATGATGCCGCTGGTCAGGGCGGCGATGGCCGTGCAGGGCTTGAACACAGAGCCCGGAGCGTAGGCGCCCATAAGGGCCCTGTTGAACAGGGGGGCGTTGGGGGTCTCCAGCAGTTCCTGATAGTTTTCGATTATGGTGGTAACGTCGAAGGTGGGCCAGCTGGCGATGGCCAGGGGCTCCCCGGTCTTCACGTCCACGACCACGGCGGCGGCCCCGGTTATCTCGTCCTTCAGCTCCGGGTTTTCCGGCTCGCCTCTGGCGGCGGACTCCTCCTTCGTGGTCTCCCAGTTTTCTTTCAGGATATTCACGCCGTTTTCCAATATGCGCTCTGTCTGCTCCTGAAGGGCGATGTCCAGGGTCAAGTAAACATGGTTCCCCGGCTCCGGCTCCTCAAGGTATGTGGTGCTCAGCACCGTGCCCGCGGGGTTTTTGAACTCTTCCACACGGCCGTCCTTGCCGTGGAGATATTCCTCGAAGGCGTATTCCACCCCGTCCTTGCCCACCATGGCGTCGTTGGCGTAGTTCATGAGGGAGTATTTCTCATACTCCTCCTGGGTCATAAGTCCCACATAGCCCAGAAGATGGGCCGCCCACTCGGTGCCGTAGTCCCGGACATAGGAGCGCTTTATCTCGATACCGGAGAGCTTGTTTTCCATGATGGAGGAGATGAGCTCCATGCTGGCGTCCTCAACGAAAACATAGTCGGCGGTATTTATGGAGTAGCGCACATTTATGGAATAGCGCACGCCGGCGATGATGCGCATCTCCTCGGCGGAATAGCTGTTGTCAATGTCGTAGCGGGTGCGCATATAGCTGAGAAGCTCCACCGCAGAGGGGCTTGAGGGCAGGCCGGCCGCCTTGAATTCCTTCACCCTGGTCGTGTCGCTGAAATAGGCCTCCAGCATGGTGCGCTGGATATCCGTCATGTTCTCGTCATATTCAAAGGGGGGCGAGGCGGAGATGGGCAGATCGTCCGTATAGCTGTCGCCAAAGCTCTGCACCATGCGCACGAGCTCAAGTATGACGGCGTTGGGGTCCTCATTGGCGAAGAGCTTGTCATCGTCCACCCAGAGGTTGTAACACTCCTTGTTGCTCACGAGCACCCGGCCGTAACGGTCCAGAATGTTGCCTCTGGCGGCGGTCACGGTGGACTTCGAGCTTTTTATCTCGCTGGACATGTTGTAATACTTCTCGCCTTCGACTATCTGAAGGTCATAGAGAAAGTAGATATATATACCAAGCACCAAGGCCAGTATCAAAGCCATGGCTGTGATACGGCCGGGTCTGATGATTCTGTTCATGGCAGTTCCTTTCTTCGGGGGGTGCTCACTTTATCCATCGGGCCGGCGGGAAATAGGCCAGGACCGCAGGGGGCAGCGACCAAAGGGTCTGAAGCAGCACTGTGGGCAGCATGACCAGGGAAAAGCCGTCGGAGGCCAGGGTCTTGAGCATCTGCACAAGGGCGGTGGCCAGAAGGCCCAGGAAGGCCGCCCCCATAAAGGCGAAAAAGCGCCTGTTTATGAAAAACTGAGCGATGAAGCCCGAGGCAAAGGCCAGCACCGGGAAGAGCAGCGTGAAGGTGATGGTATTCTCCACATAGGACATGTCGGCAAAATAGCCCATCACCAGGGCGAACAGCGCCCCCCAGGTGGAGCCCTGAAACATCCCCACCGCCACGGCCACCGCCGGCAGCACCATGGGACATGCGCCGAAGAGCCTTGCCTGGGTGAAGAGCATGTTCTGGGCCACCAGGGCCAGGAACATATACAAAAGGTATTGCAGCAGCCTCTTTATGTTTATCTTAGCAAAAATTTCCTTCAAGTTCATTCCACCACTTCAAAGCTCTTTATGATGAAGACCTGCACCAGCGAGTCCAGATCGCACTGGGGCTCCACTATGCCGTATTCCACCTGGCCCCCGGCCTCGGCCATTATGCTGGTGACTGTGCCAATGACAAGGCCTGCGGGGAAAGCGCCGCCGGAGCCCGAGGTCAGGACCTCGTCCCCCTCATAGATCTGCGCGCCGTCGGCAAGGAAGGTAAGCTTGGCGGTCTTGTCCTTCATCAGGGCGTATTCGCCCACCACCATGCCCGAACTGCCTGTAGCTCCCACATAGGCGCCCACGCTCATATCCACGTCGATAAGGGTGCTGACCGTGGCCCAGGTCTCGCCCAGCTCCGTCACCTGGCCCACCAGGGCCCCATACTCGGTGATGACCGGGTCGTTGAGCTCTATGCCGCTGCTGGCCCCCTTGCTTATGGTGAAGGAGGAGGCCCAGTTGGACGAGGACCAGAGCACCACCTTGCTCGACTCCATCTCGTAGTCTGTGTGCTTGTCCTGAAGGTTCAGAAGCTCCCTCAGCCGGGCATTCTCCTCCGAGGCCTCTATCCCGTCTCTGGCGGACTGCTGAGCGTCTGCCAACTGGGAGCGGAGAGACTCGTTTTCCGCCACGAGAGAGTCGTATTCATAGAGGTAGCCGTATATGGTGTCGAACCAGTTGACCGTGGAGCTGAGCACCTTTTGCAGAGGGGCCTTTATTATCCCGGTCACGTTCTGCACGAAGCCTATCTTCCCGCTCCTCGCGGCGGAGCCCAGGCCCACTATAAGGGCCACGGCCAGGACGATTATCCCGATCCTTATCCCGTTTTTCTTCAAATATTCCTTCACAGCAGCTCGACCCCCCGCTGTTTCAGCATCTGGCCCAGGCGGCAGAGAGGCAGGCCCATAACGTTGAAAAAGTCCCCCTCTATGCCCCGGATGAAAAGGGCGGCCAGGCCCTGGGCGCCATAGGCCCCGGCTTTGTCCATGGGCTCGCCGCTGGCTATATAGTTCCACAGCTCGGAAAAGCCCAGCTCCCGGAAATGGACGGTGCTCATCTCGTATTCCAGGCTCTCCCGCCCGTCGGATATGAGGCAGAGCCCGGTGTATACCTGGTGGCTCCTGCCGGAGAGGGAGAGGAGCATCTCTTCAGCCTCGTCCTCGCTCCTGGGCTTTCCCAGGACCTTTCCCCCGGCCCAGACTATGGTGTCAGCCCCGATCACGATGTCGTCCGGGCCGGCGCTCTCCGCCACCTCCCGGGCCTTACCGGCGGCCAGGGCCATGACCAGCTCCTCGGGCCTGAGCCCTTCCGGGGCCGTCTCCTCCCCTTGCGCGGGGATCACTTTCATATCCTTTACGCCAAGCATCTCCAGCAGCTCCCGCCGCCTGGGAGAGGCGGAGGCAAGAATTATACTCATGGGATCACCTTCTTTGAAAATGTTACGTCGTCAGTCCACGCCCCGGTAGTAAAGGCCCCGGGTCAGAACATTCGGTTTATAGTCGGACAGGCCCAGGTGCCCCTTGGCCACCTCCACGCATTCTCTGGCGCTCTCTGTGGTGAACATCAGCCGCAGGCCCCAGAGCCCGGCGGAGAAGAGATCTTCCTTCTTGTCCGCCAAATAGAGCTTATGGGCGTTGTATATGACGTTGCGGCAGCCGAACTCCTTCACCACCGGGAAGATGGAGCCCATCCTGTCGGCAAGCTGGCCCGGGGTCTGGCAGGTGCAGCGCCCGGCGCTGTGGCGCATGACGCACTGGTCAGACACCATCAGCGGCAGCCGGCCATAGATTATTATCTCTGTATCCAGAGGCTTCGCCATGGCCTTTATCTGGGCCAGGCGCAGCTCGAAAGAGGCCGTGGCAGAGATGAAGCCCGCCCCTCTCAGCACATCCAGGCTCTGGGAGTTGAAGGCGTTCAGCCCAAAGTCGCCCCGGGCTTTCATACCAAGGCCCCGGACCATGAACACATGGCCGAGATTGCCCACAAGAGCCTCGTTCACGCCAAAATCAAAAAGCTTTTCCAGGGCGGCGTACACATCCCTGGCCTGGTCGTCACTTATTATCCTGGGCAGCACGGCCACGGGCCTTGCCCCCTTCTCGGTAAAGCGGCGCACCAGTTCAAAGCGCTCCGCCATCAGCAGGGCCGGGACATATATATAGTCGGGCCTGAGCTCCGCAAGCTCGGGGCTTAGCTGCTCCTCGGTCCTGACCTGGAAGATTATGGCCGGGTCCGATATGGCGGGCACATTCTTTGGAAGGGGCGGCAGCCGGCCGGAGCGGCGCTCCGGCGGCGCGGCCCGCCGCTCTGAAAGCTGGGAGATGAGCTTTCTTCTAAGTTCGTTTATCTCTGCCGAGGGCAGATAGAGGCCGGGCTCCGTCTTTGCCCTGTTCTCTACACAGTTATAGGGGGTGCCGCCGGTCTTGAACATCTGCTCGGTGAGGTAGGCGTCGGTCAGGCCCTGGCGTTTGGCCCGTTCGGGTACCGGGCCATAGGCCACGGCCTTGTTCCCCTCGTCGTCAAAGGCGATGGCCTTTATCCGCTCGCCCTTTTGGGCCACGGTGTAAAAATGCACCGGCACCCGGCGGAGCTCGCCCTCGGCATAGGCCTTGCGGGCGGTGGTGAATATCTTCTCCGCGTCCTCCTCCCGCTCTTCCCGGACGCCGAACATGTCCGCCTTGTCGCCTTTGAAATAGCCCTGGGTAAAGCCCTGGCGGGAATAGGCCTTTTCCAGCAGCTCCATCTCCTCAGGCGTGGGCTTCCGCCCCTCTTTTATGAGTTTTGAGTATATCCCGGTGACTATGCCGGTGTATTCCGGCCGCTTCATCCGCCCCTCTATCTTTACGCAGGCCACCCCCGCCGCCGCTATCTCATCGAGGCTTCCGGCAAGGCAGTTGTCCTTCAGGGAGAGGGGATGATCGTCCATCCGGCCGCCCAGGCTGTACTGCATGCGGCAGGGCTGGGCGCACATGCCCCGGTTGCCGCTGCGCCGGCCGATAAGGCTGGACATGTAGCACTGGCCCGAGTGGCAGAAGCACAGGGCGCCGTGGACAAATATCTCTGTCTCTATGGAGGCGTTGGAAGATATGAATTTGATCTGCTCCAGGCTCAGCTCCCGGGCCAGGACCGCCCTTGTAAGCCCCATTTCCGCCGCGGCCTCCACCCCGGCGAGATTGTGGATGCTCATCTGGGTGCTGGCGTGGAGCGGTATGTCCGGCAGGGCCTGGCGAAGTATCCTGACAAGGCCCAGGTCCTGGACGATGAGCCCGTCCGCCCCCAGCGCGGAGGCAAGTCTCGCGTCTTCCAGGGCCCGCTCCAGCTCCCTGTCGCCTACAAGGGTGTTCATGGTCACATAGACCTTGCAGCCCCTTATCCGGCAGTAGCGCACGGCCTTTTCAAATTCTTCCGCGGTAAAATTTTTCGCGCCCCGGCGGGCGTTGAAGTCTCCCATGCCCAGATACACGGCGTCCGCCCCGTTCTGTACGGCGGCGATAACGGCCTCTGGGGAGCCGGCCGGTGAGAGTAGCTCTATCATTTGTCCCTGCTCCTCTTTTTCTTTCCAGGCGCGAAATTGCCTTTTCTGACAGTCCGCGCTATGATACACTGTGGATTATAGCACAGCCCTCCCTATTGCGACAAGTTAATTTTGATGATATAATGTGGCTCTGTCGGAAACATTCTGTAAATATTTCATAGGCCCATCCCCTTTTATCAGGCGGTATGGGTGCTTTGGCCGGGAGCGCGGACAGCATGCAGGAAAAACTTACCGAAAACTTCATAGCCGCGGCGGACAGGCTCATCGCCGCCCACGACGGGGACGCCGCTCTTTTGTATATCTACATGCTCCGCAGGGGAAGCGGCGACATGGAGCAGGCCGCCCGGGAGCTCTGCCGCACCCTGCGCGAGCTTCAGGACGCGGAGGAAAAGCTGCGGCGCATGGGGCTTCTTCCCCTGGCCCGGGCCCCTGTCGGCATCCAGGCCCCGGCTCCGGCCCCCGCCCCGGCGGATAGCCTGCCCCAATACCGGGCCGAGGATGTGGCCCGCCGCTCGAAGGAGGACGGGCGCTTCGCCGTCATACTGGACGAGGCGGCCAAGGTCATCGGCCGCACCCTCAGCGGCGCAGACATGAAGCTGCTCTTCGGCATATACGACTATTTGGCCCTGCCGCCGGAGGTCATAATGGAGCTTCTGAACTACTGTGCGGAGCTCTACGAGGAGAAATACGGCAGCTCCCGCCGCCCCTCGCCCAGAGCCATCGAGAAAGAGGCATATGTCTGGGCGAACAGGGAGATAATGACCCTGGAGCAGGCGGAGGAATACATAAGCGGCCAGAAGCAGCGCCGGAGCAGCCTCTCATCCCTGGCCCGCAGCCTGGGCATAAAGGGGCGGGAGCCCAGCGCCACAGAGCTCAAATATCTCGCCTCCTGGCTGGAGATGGGCTTTGGCCAGGAGGCCGTGGCCATCGCCTATGACAGGACCCTTACCAACACCGGGGCCCTGAAATGGCCCTATATGGAC